>NZ_JAGQCP010000010.1:0-68811 GCF_024346255.1 Cyanobium sp. BA5m-10
GTGCAGAAGCGGCTGGGCCGCAACTCCATAGGTTTCCTCAGTGCCGATGGCAGCAGCCGGCCCCGCAGCGGCAAGGATCGCCATGGGGCCGAGGTGCTGCGCCATCTAGAGCCCCAAGACCTAGTGCGCTACGGCCTGATCCCTGAATTCATTGGTCGGCTGCCGGTTAGTGCGGTGCTTGAGCCCCTCGATACGCCGGCCCTGCAAGCCATTCTCACCGAGCCCCGGGATGCCCTGATCAAGCAGTTCCAAACCCTGCTGAGCATGGACAACGTGCAGCTCGATTTCGAAGCCGGCGCTGTTGAAGCGATTGCCATCGAGGCCCATCGCCGCAAGACCGGCGCCCGGGCCCTGCGCGGCATCGTCGAAGAGCTGATGCTCGACCTGATGTACGACCTGCCCTCCCGCAACGACGTCAAGAGCTTCACCGTGACCCGGGAGCTGGTGGAGCAGCGCAGCAAGGGCAAGGTGGTGCCCCTCGGCAGCGCCAGCCTGGATTCGCCACAGCAGGCCAGCGCCTGATCGGGCGCGAAACGATGGCCGCAGCTGACCACCTGCAGGTGCCGCGCCAGCACGGTCTGTTCCTGCACCACGGCATCGATCTAGGCGACGGCAGCGTGGCCCACTACCTGGAAGGGCGCGAAATCCTGCGCAGCCCCCTGGCCGATTTCAGCCGCGGCGAACCTGTAGCGGTGGTTCCCTATGCCGCGGGCGACTGCTCCCCGGCCGGCGTGACCCTGCGGCGGGCCATGGGGCGCCTAGGCGAACAGAATTACAACCTGCTGTTCAACAACTGCGAACACTTCGCCCATTGGTGCAAGACCGGCCGGCATCGCAGCGCCCAGGTCGAGGATTTGCTGCACACCGGCAGCCTCGGGGCCCTGGCCATCGGTCAGTGGGTGCCAGCGGCCATGCTCAGTGCTGCCCGAATGCTTCTGCGCCAGGGCAACCTGGCCGAACTCGACAAGCTGCGCCAAGGCCTGCAGCAGAAATTGGAGCAGGAGCTAGGCCGAGCTGAAGCGCGCTGGGGCCAGGACCGCTTCGAAAGCCTGAGGCTGGCGGCCCAGAAACTGGCCGACCAACTCACGGCCGTGGAAGAACTGGAAGAGCGGCTAAGGCGCCAGCTCGAACCGGACCAGGGCCACTAATCTCAAGCCTCAGCTTCATGAGCCCAACGGCGATCTCCAGCTACCAACCCCTCCACCACAAATACCGTCCCCAGCGCTTCGACCAGCTGGTGGGGCAGGAGGCGATCGCCGCCACCCTGAGCAATGCCCTGCGCACCGGCCGGATTGCGCCGGCCTATCTGTTTTGTGGCCCGCGCGGCACGGGTAAAACCTCCAGCGCCCGCATCCTGGCCCGCTCCCTCAACTGCATCGGCAGCGATGGGCCCACCCCCGAGCCCTGTGGCGTCTGCGAGCTCTGCACCTCCATCGCCGCCGGCAATGCCCTCGATGTAATCGAGATCGACGCCGCCTCCAACACCGGTGTCGACAACATCCGCGAGCTGATCGAGCGCTCCCGCTTCGCTCCAGTGCAGGCCCGCTGGAAGGTGTATGTGGTGGACGAGTGCCACATGCTCTCGACCGCCGCCTTCAACGCCCTGCTCAAAACCTTGGAGGAGCCCCCGCCGCGGGTGGTGTTTGTGCTGGCCACCACCGACCCCCAGCGGGTACTCGCCACAATCCTGAGCCGCTGTCAACGCTTCGATTTCCGCCGCATCCCCCTGCAGGCCCTCGAGCAACACCTCAGCTGGATCGCCGAGCAGGAGCGGATCGGCATCACTCCAGAAGCCCTGCACGTGGTGGCCCAGCGAGCCCAGGGGGGCCTGCGGGATGCGGAGAGCCTGCTTGATCAGCTAAGTCTGCTGCCGGCGCCGATCGAGGCCACAGCGGTATGGGAGCTGCTGGGGGCTGTACCGGAGCAGGAACTACTGGCCCTAGCCGGTGCCCTGGCCAGTTGCGATCCCCTCGCCCTGCTGGAGGGTTGCCGCGAGCTGCTGGAGCGGGGCCGGGAGCCCGCCGCCGTGCTGCAGGGGCTCGTCAGCCTGCTGCGGGATCTAGTGCTGGCTGGCACGGCGCCCGACCGCCTAGAGCTCACCAGCGTGTCGCCCCAGTTCCGCCAAGCCCTTCCCGATCTGGCCCGCTCCCTCGGCAAAGCCCGCCTGCTTCAGTGGCAGGCCCAGCTAAGGGGCAGCGAGCAGCAGCTGCGCCACAGCGTCAACCCGCGCCTGTGGCTAGAGGTGCTGCTATTAGGCCTGCTGGCCGAGCCGGTAGCTGCCGCCCAGCCAATCGCTGCCGCAGCGCCTGCCGCAGCCTCCACAGCAGCTGCACCGGCGGTCGCGGCAGTTGCCCCCCCAGCCGCCGCCCCAATCCCAGCTCCAGCGCCGGCTCCAGCTGCAACTCCAGTCAGCGTCGAGCCCACCAGCTCCGCCAACCTGCCGGAGCTCTGGCAGCAAATCCTGGCGGGCCTGGAGCTGCCTTCTACGCGAATGTTGCTTTCCCAACAAGCCCGGCTGGTGCGCCTCGATGAGCGCCGTGCCGTGGTGCAGGTTGCCGGCAACTGGATGGCCATGGTGCAGAGCCGCCTGCCCCTGCTGGAAGCAGCGGTAGCTAAGGCCCTAGGCAGCCCGCGCCAGCTCACATTGGAAGGGGGTGGGGAGAGCTCCGCACCAACGATCACCGCCCCCAGTGCCGCCACCCCCAGACCGGCACCACCACCGCCAACGCCAACGCCAGCCCCAGCCCCAGCACCCCTACCAACACCAGCAGCCCCAGCCGCAACTGCGCCCCCCTTAGCCGCGCCCCTCGATGACAAGGCCAAAAGACTGGCGGAGTTCTTCAATGGCGAAGTAGTTGAACTTGATGGGCCGCTCGATGAATTGACTGGCGATGCATTGACTGGCGATGCAGAGGAGGCGGCTGCCTGAGCGGGGCCAGCACAATTGTGGAACGGGTAATCAGGCGGTGGCCGGATCTTCGATTTGGGACTCTTCCTCCTCGCCGAGGTGCATGGTTTTGGCCCAAACCAGGCTCTTGGGAAGCAGGGCCATGCGCAGAGTGGTCCAGGGAATCACCACAAACCAGTGGCTCAAATAGGCAATACCCAGGAGCAGGTTCCAGACGTTCATGGCCGGCAGGGCCGGGCCCTCGCTAGGGCGACGACAACCGGCCAAGATCGCCCCTCCAGAGAGCCCAAAGGCAACAAAGGAAAGGGGCCAGATGGTTGGGCGGGTGCCCGTAATCACGGCGCCGATCAAATCGGCAATCGCCACCACCGGCAAAAAGTATTGGAGCAGGAAGAAGCTGGTTAAATCAAGCTTCTGACTTGCGCTTAGACGCTCCGAAATCAGGCCGGGCCAGTAATCGAAGAAGCGCTGCAAACCGCCTTCAGCCCAACGCTGACGCTGACGCCAGAGGGCAGCCACACTCAGCACCGCCTCTTCCTGTACCGGCGGATCCCAGAGGATGCCAATCGGCTGGCCGTCGAGCAGCAGCCTGAAACTGAGGTCTAGGTCGTCGGTGACCGTGCCCTCGTTGAAACCACCGCTACTGAGCAGGGCGTCCCGGCGCAGCAGCTGGCCATTGCCGCGCAATTCGGCTACTCCTCCCACAGCTAAGCGACCCTGCTGGATCACGGCGTCGAGGGCCATCTCCATGGCTTGGGCTCGGGTCAGCCAATTGGCGGTGGCATTCACCTCAGCTTTGCGCAACTGCACGGCCGACCAGCCACCAGCTTCTGCGTAGGGAATCAGCCGCTCCAGAGTATCGATCTGAAGGTCTGCATCAGCGTCGAGCACGAACATCCAGCGGCCCTGAAGCTGCTGCAGCACCAGATTTAGAGCTCCCGATTTGCCGCCGCCGGCATCTGGCTCACGCCGCAATACCTGCAGAAAAGGATGACGCTCCTGCAGCTCAGCCAAAACCTGGGGAGTCCGATCGCTGCTGGCGTCGTCAATTACCCAGAGCCGCATCTGCCCCTGCGGGTAGCTCAACTGAGCAATGCGCTCCACCAGGCGGCCAATAACTGCCTGCTCATCGCGGGCCGCCACCACCACGTCCACTGCGGGCAGGGGTTCAGCCCCTTGAGCGGCGGAGGCTTGAGCTGATTCTAGGCTGCCTACCGAACCAAAAACCTGGCGCAACACGGTGCGCAGGCTGTAGCCCCCAAGCAGCACGGCCAGGGTGAGAGCCGGGATCAGGCGCAGCGACTCATGGAGCCAATGGGGAGCCATTCCCGCCCAGCCGCAGCCGATCAGGAACAGGGCCGACTTGCCGCGACGGTGATCGGTGGTACGGCCACCCACAACCATGGCGATCCCGAAAGTCGCCGAACTCTAGGGGGAACTGGCAGCCGAGCCGGGCTCGGACAGGGGGCTGATGCCTGGCAACGCCCTGAGGGACTGGAGCCTGGTACCCGGATAGTAGTGATCGAGGATGCGAGCCAGGCTCCAGCCACGCCGGGCTAAGTCGATAGCTCCTGCTTGAGACAGGCCGGCACCGTGGCCAAACCCTCCCCCCTCGAAAATCCAGCGACCCGGGCCGTCCGGCCGCAACACAAAGAGGGTGCTGGGCAACTGCCGCAAGGTGCGGCGAATCGCATCACGGCGCAGCACCACGCTCTGCCGCACTCCGCTGGCTGCCTGCGCCTGTATTTCCAGCGCCAATACCCGTCCACTGGGGCCCCGCTCCAGCACCGCCAGGCGTGTGGGCGGCAGGCCCAAGGGCAGGGCAGCGCGGCTCAAGGCCTGCTGAATCTGGGCCGAATCGAGCTGGCGAGACCAGCGGAAGCGGGGGTGGTCGAAGCCATAGGCGCGGGCGGTAGCCGCCAGGGCCGCTCCTAGCCGGGCCGGCTGCAACGGCAAAACCACGGCGGCTGCAACGGCCGGCGGACCATCCACCCGCGGCCTCAGGTAGGGCAGGGCGTCCCCAATCCACACCTCCTCAAACCCGGCCGCAATCCCCCCATTTGTGGCGTGATACACGCCATGAATCGGCGCACCCTGCCAGCTCAAGACTTGATATTGGGTGGCGGCAATCGCCTGGCGTACAGCTGCTCCGGCCTGGCGGGGGTCTGCGTACACCTGGCATTGGGTATCGGCGCATAGGTGGTAGCCATCCACCACGAATCTCCCCTGGTTGCGCAGGGCCCAGGTGCGGGCCAGCACCGCCTGGGCAGCCAGGGCCGCCGCGGGGGAGCCTGCACCGATCTCATGGGGAACAACCCCAAGTAGGTAGCGCTCTAAGGGCACCTCCTCCACCAATGACCAGCTGCCGTAGGCATCTCCCTGGAGCCGGAACGGACCTGCAAACACCCCCCCCTGCCAGCGCAGCCCCCCCGGGGCCTCCAAGCGCAAGGGGCCCTCGAGGCGAATCGGGCCATCCGGGCGCCGCAGCTCCAAAACCAGGCGATCGCGCTGCAGCTGCTCCACCAGCCGCGGCCTAACTCCAGCGGGCGCATGGGCATCGGGCGCGGCCCACACTTCCCACTCGGCCGGGTGGGCAATCACTGGCGTAGCACCGGCCAGTTGCCAACGGCCAGCAGCCTCCTGGGCGCTCTCGTAGCTGGCAAAGGGCCCCCACACCTGACGGCGCAGCGCTAAGGGCTCGGCCAACGGCAGCCTGCGCCAGTGCAACTGCAACCGGGGCGCCTGAAACCGCTGGCCCGTCGCACTCAGCAGGGTGAGGTTTCCAGCCGCGCTGCGTAGCTCCAAGGGAGTAGGCGGACCCAAATGGGCTGCCAGGGCCACCCAGAGCACCGGCACTGTGGCCGCCACTGCCGGCGGAGGCTGCACGGGCCAATGCAGCGCGGAACCAGGGCCGGATCCAGGTGAAATGGGAGGTGCGGCGGCCCGACATCCCCCCGCGAGCAGCAGCGTGCTGGCCCAAACGGCTAACGGCAACAACGATTGGGCCGAAGAGGACCGGACTGAAAACATTGCTTAAAAAGAGGGGTCTTGGAGGAGGGCACTGCCACGTCGTACTCTGCTTGTTTGTGCCCGCCGCAACCCGAGAAATGCCGAAGCTCAAGACCCGCAAAGCAGCCGCCAAGCGGTTCAAGGCCACCGGCACCGGCAAGTTTCTGCGGCGCCGGGCCTTCCTCAACCACCTGCTCGATCACAAGAGCCCGAAGCGCAAGCGTCATCTGGGCACAATGGCTCTTGTTGATGAGCGCGATGCGGACAACGTGAGGGCGATGCTCCCCTACGCCTGAGCGCGACCTCGGCCGATTTTCACTTCTATCTTCCTGATCTACTGCTATGTCACGCGTCAAGAGGGGCAATGTTGCCCGCAAACGCCGTAACAAGATTCTTCGCCTAGCCCGTGGCTTCCGCGGCGGCAATGGCTCCCTCTTCCGCACCGCCAACCAGCGGGTGATGAAGGCGCTTTGCAATGCCTACCGGGACCGCCGTCGTCGCAAGCGCGACTTCCGCCGTCTCTGGATCGCCCGGATCAACGCAGCAGCTCGGCTCAATGGCCTGAGCTATAGCCGCTTTATGGGTGGCCTAAAGAAAGCAGACGTGCGCATCAACCGCAAAATGCTGGCCCAGCTTGCCGTGGTCGACCCCGGCAGCTTCACCAGCGTCGTGGGTGCTGCTTCAAACTGAGTTCCACTGGTAGGTCTTTTTGGACGCCCTCCTTCCCCAGGCCTACCTAATTGGGCTGATCGTTCTGCTGGGGGTCGCTGCTGTTGTAGTGGCCCGTCAAATCTGGCGAGTGCGCTCAGATGAAGTCACCCTGGCCAAGCTTGAGCGTAGCGAGGGCCCTAAACCCTCAAACGCGGCCACGTTGTACGAGCTTGGCTCAGTGCAATTACGTAAGCGCTTGTACGGCCAAGCCGCCGAATCACTCAAGCAAGCTCTAAAGAAAGCCGAAGCCGCTAAAGAACCGGCTGAAGCCCAAGCAGTGATTCAAAACGCCCTGGGCTTTGCCTTGGCCGCTCAAAACAACTACAAAACGGCAATTCGCCATTACCGGCTGGCATTGGAAGCCAAGCCCGCCTACCCGGTAGCGCTCAATAATCTTGCCTTCGCCCTAGAAAAGCAGCTGAAGCTGGAAGAGGCCAAGCAGACCTATGAGCAGGTGATTGCCCTTGACGCCAACAACAAAACCGCCCGCAAACGTCTAAAACTTCTCGATCGCAAGGCCGGCCTGAATCGGGCGGCCTAAGCGATTATCTAGTCAACCTTCACCAAAGCCCGCGCACTGCAGCACCGCGGGTTGGTGCAACGACGCGGCTAGCACTTGCACTTGATAGGGGGCGCAGATCCAGGCGGCCGCCACGGCTGGTGAGACGGGGGGCTTGCCAGCCTGACAACTGCAGGCCCTGCAGACCCGTAAATACCCCTCCCATCTCCAGGCCCGACACCTCGCACTGGCAGAGCATCAGCAGGTCAAGCTGGTCTGATTCGGCATTGAGGTTGCCCTGCACGGGAGTGGTAACCCCACCCACCGTAAGTTCGCCGCGCAGGTCGATCATCTGGCCCATCGGATTAACCGAGGCAAGCCGCAGCTCAGCACTCACAATCTGGGAATTATCAAAGGATTGATAAGTACCACTCCATACGAGCGGCATCTCCCCGGCCAGCAGCTGGGCCCGGCCAACTGGATCAAAGGTCTCCGCACCTCCCAGACCACTGAGCGACTCACCACCAACGCTGGCAGCCGCGGGAGCAGTAAAAGGCACAAAGGCCTCACTGGCCAGGGGTGTAGCAGCCTGCGCCGGGAACAAACCCATTGGCAACAGCGCCAGAGGCAGGGCAGCACGAAGAACGGCGAAAGACACAACAACAAAACCGACTAGTGGGAGGCTAGGACCGTTGCCGAGATCTGGCCCTGCCCCGTGGTCACCACCGCTCCCACCAGCGAACCGCACACCCACCAAGATCCACTTGTGATCGGTGGGCGCAGCTTCCGCAGCCGCCTGATGACCGGCACCGGTAAATATCCGAGCCTGGCGGCCATGCAGGCCAGCCTGAGCGCCAGCGACTGCGAAATCGTGACCGTTGCCGTGCGTCGGGTGCAGAGCCAGGCTGCCGGCCATGCAGGCCTGCTGGAGGCCATCGACTGGCAGCGCATCTGGATGCTGCCCAACACGGCCGGCTGCGCCACCGCCGAGGAGGCGATCCGGGTGGCCCGCCTGGGACGGGAGCTGGCAAAGCTGGCAGGCCAGGAGGACAACTGCTTCGTGAAGCTGGAGGTGATTCCAGACACTCGTCATTTGCTGCCCGATCCATTCGGCACCCTGGCAGCTGCTGAGCAACTGGTGAAGGAGGGCTTCACGGTGCTGCCTTACATCAATGCCGATCCACTCCTGGCCAAGCGACTCGAAGAGGCTGGCTGCGCCACCGTGATGCCCCTGGGCTCGCCGATCGGCTCGGGCCAGGGCATCCGCAACGCCGCCAACATCGCCCTGATCATCGAAAACGCCAAGGTGCCCGTGGTGGTAGACGCCGGTATCGGCGTGCCCAGCGAGGCCGCCCAGGCCATGGAAATGGGCGCAGACGCCCTGCTGATCAACAGCGCCATTGCCCTGGCAGGAGACCCCCCGGCGATGGCGCGGGCCATGGCCATGGCCTGTGAGGCCGGCCGCAGCGCCTTCCACGCCGGTCGGCTGCCCATACGGGCAAACGCCAATCCCAGCTCACCCGAGGTTGGCCGGGTAGGGAGCTGAAGCTGAACGCCTGTAGTAGCTTGCGAAGCGGAGCATCCGCTCGTCCTGCAGGGGTCTGGGGTTTTCGGAATGGGCGTTGCAATGAAGGTCTTCGTTCTCGGTGGCGACGGCTTCTGCGGTTGGCCCTGCGCGGTGAACCTGGCAGATGCGGGCCATGAGGTGGTGGTCATTGACAACCTCAGCCGGCGCAAGATCGACGTCGACCTGGAGGTGGAGTCGCTGACGCCGATCGCCACCATGGGCGACCGTCTCAAGGCTTGGGAACAGGTGGGCGGCAAGCCAATGCGGTTTGTCCATCTGGACATCGCCAGGGAATACGACCGGCTTCTGGAGCTGCTACGCCACGAGCGACCCGATTCGGTGGTTCATTTCGCCGAGCAGCGCGCAGCTCCCTACTCGATGAAAAGCAGCGCCACCAAGCGCTACACCGTCGACAACAACGTCAACGGCACCCACAACCTGCTAGCCGCGATCGTGGAGAGCGGCCTCGACATCCACATCGTGCATCTAGGCACGATGGGTGTGTACGGCTACGGCTCCCACCGCGGCGCCACCATCCCCGAGGGCTACCTCAAGGTGGAAGTGCCCCAGCCCGACGGCAGCCGCTTCGAGGAGGAGATCCTGCACCCGGCCAGCCCGGGCAGCGTTTACCACATGACCAAGACGCTGGACCAGCTGCTCTTCCTCTACTACAACAAAAACGATCAGATCCGCATCACCGACCTGCACCAGGGGATCGTCTGGGGCACCAACACCGAGGCCACCGAGCGCGACCCACGCCTCACCAACCGCTTCGACTACGACGGCGACTACGGCACCGTGCTCAATCGCTTTTTGATGCAGGCAGCGATCGGCTATCCGCTCACTGTGCACGGCACCGGCGGCCAGACCCGCGCCTTCATCCACATCCGCGATTCGGTGAAGTGCGTGCAGCTGGCCCTGGAAAATCCGCCGGCCATGGGCGAGCGGGTGAAGATCTTCAACCAGATGACCGAAAGCCACCAGGTTGGTGAACTAGCCCGCAAAGTGGCGGCTCTCACGGACGCCCAGATCAATTACCTGCCCAATCCGCGCAACGAAGCCGTCGAAAACGATCTAATCGTCGACAACCGCTGCTTCATCGAGCTGGGCCTCAACCCCACCACCCTCGATGACGGCCTGCTGGCTGAAGTGGTGGATGTGGCGCGCCGGTGGGCTGATCGCTGCGACCGCAGTCGCATTCCCTGCCAATCCGCCTGGACCCAAACCCAGGCTCAGGCCATCCAGACGACCTAAGGCACAACTCCAAACCCTTGAAGATCGCCTTTTTCACCGAAACCTTTCTGCCCAAGGTGGACGGCATCGTCACCAGGCTCACCAAGACGGTGCAGCATCTGGTCGCGGCTGGCGATGAGGTCCTTATCTTCTGCCCGGAAGGCGCCCCCGAGACCTACATGGGAGCCCAAGTGGTGGGGGTGCCCGCAATGCCCCTACCCCTCTACCCCGAGCTCAAGCTGGCCCTGCCTCGGCCAGCGGTGGCAGAAGCCCTGGATCGCTTCAAGCCTGATCTTGTCCACGTTGTCAATCCCGCCGTCCTGGGGCTCGGCGGCATCTGGCTGGCCAAAACCAAGGCCTATCCCCTGGTAGCCAGCTACCACACCCATCTGCCCAAATACCTGGAGCACTACGGCATGGGCATGCTCGAGCCACTGCTGTGGGAACTGCTCAAAGCTGCCCACAACCAAGCCAGGCTCAACCTCTGCACCTCCACCGCCATGGTGCAAGAGCTAAGTGAGAAAGGAATCCAGCACACCGATTTGTGGCAGCGCGGCGTAGACACTGAGCTTTTCCAGCCGGCGCTGCGCTCCGATGCCATGCGACAGCGGCTGCTAAATGGCCAGAGCGACACCGGCAAGCTGCTGCTCTATATCGGCCGCCTATCTGCGGAAAAACAGATCGAACGGATCCGGCCCGTACTTGAAACAATGCCCGATGCCCGGCTGGCCCTAGTTGGAGATGGTCCCTACCGGCTGCAACTCGAGAAGATCTTTGCGGGCACACCTACCCACTTCTTGGGCTACCTAGCCGGGCAAGAGCTGGCGGCGGCCTACGCCAGCGGCGACGCTTTTCTATTCCCCTCCAGCACCGAAACCCTGGGCCTGGTGCTGCTGGAGGCCATGGCGGCCGGCTGCCCGGTGGTGGGCGCCAACCGCGGTGGCATCCCGGACATCGTCAGCGATGGGGTCAATGGCTGCCTTTACGAACCAGACCAGGAAGGCAGCCTGGCTGCTGCGGTGGAGCGCCTCCTTGGCGATGCCAGTCAACGGGCCGAGCTGCGCACCAACGCCCGCGAGGAAGCCGAGCGCTGGGGTTGGGCTGGAGCTACCGAACAACTGCGCGGCTACTACCAGCGCCTGTTGGCCAAGCCCGACCTGCAACTAGTGGCCTGAATCAGGACTGGGGCGCCTGCCCCGGCAGGCTGCCCCGGAACCAGGTGTTCATCAAAGCCTTCACCATCGGAGCTGCCACCGTGCCGCCATAGCCGCCGGAGTTTTCCCCGAAGGCGATGATCACCAAGGTGGGCTTATCCGCTGGGGCATAGCCGCCAAACCAGGCGTGATCAGGCCGGGGTGGATCTTCGCCAGTGCCGGTTTTGCCCGCCACCGGAGGCAGGTTGGGATCATTGAGAAGCTTGGCGGTGCCGATGGTCACCACCTGGCGCAGCCCATCCCGCAACACCCGCAGGGTGGCCGGCTTAAGGCCGATCCAGGTGCGTTTCGTGGGGCGCTCCACCAGGTGGGGTGTCACCAGCCAACCACCGTTGGCCACGGCGGCATATAGCCGCGCCATCTGGATCGGGGTCACCTGCAAGGCCCCCTGGCCAATGGCCGAGGTGATGGTGTCCACGGGTGTCCAGCCCTCACCCAGCACCTCCTGTTTCCAGGCCTGATCGCCCAGCAAGCCCGGGGTCTCCTCCTCCACCAGCTCAATGCCCGTGACCTGGCCATAGCCCATGCGCCGGGCAGCTTTGAACAGCTCATCGGGGCCCACCTTCAGCCCCACCTGGTAATAAAAGGTATTGCTGCTCACGGCCAGGGCGAAAGGAAAACCGATGGCCCCATGGGCGCCATGGTCGCCATAGCAAAGGCCCGCATAACAGAACGAATTCATCGTCATCACCTTCGAGTCGGCCGTGAAGCGGCCCGACTCCAGACCCGCCACAGAGGTGACAATCTTGAAGGTGCTGGCCGGTGGAAAGCCCTGGAAGGCGCGATTCAGCAGGGGCGCATCGGGGGAATTGAGGCTGCTCCACTGGCTGGAACTCGGCGCCGGCGAAAAAACATTGGGGTCAAAGGTTGGCCGGCTGGCCAGGGCCCGAATTGCTCCGGTTTGGGGGTCGAGCGCCACGATCGCCCCCTTGCGCACCCCGTCGAGGGCGCGCTCTGCAGCCTGCTGCAGCGCCAGGTCCAGGGTGAGCCGCAGGTCCTGACCAGCCTTAGCAGACTTCTCCCCGATGATGCGCTGCACCTCGCCGGCGGCGTTCACCTCCACCTGCTGGCCGCCCCACTCGCCGCGCAGGTGCCCCTCAAACTGCTTCTCGACCCCACTGCGGCCCACCCGATCCTGGATCCGGTAGCCCTTGGGCTGGAGCTGGGTGTATTCCTCTTCCGTGATCCCGCTGGTGTAACCGAGCACGTGGGCAGCCAGCCGGCCGTGGGGATAGCTGCGCAGGATGTCCACATCCACCTCGGCGCCCTGGAGCCCGGCAGCCTGCTCCCGGAAGCGCAGCACCTGCTCAGACTTGAGGCCACTGGCCAGAGCTATCCGAAATCCCTCCGCATTGGCACCACTGCGTCGGCGCGCCTCCAGCTGGGACGCAGGTAACCCAACCACCGTCGCCAAGCGATCTCGCAGGGCCGGCCACTGGGCGTCACCCACCTCCCGCGGCTGGATGTAGAGGTTGTAGGTGAGCCGGCTAGTGGCAAGCACCTGGCCATGACGATCCAAAAGGCGACCCCGGATCGGGTTGCGGGGCAGCAGCCGAATTCGGTTTTCATCGGCCCTGGCGCGGTTCTCAGCGCCGTGCAGCAACTGCAACCAGGCCAAGCGCGCCACCATGGCACCGCTGAACAGCAACACCACAGCCAGCAGCAGGGCCGACTGACGGCCCATGCCGGTGTGACGGGAGGCAGCTGGACCAAAGGGCATGGTCAGGCGTTGGGCTCGAGTCGCTGCTCCAGCTGCTCCAGTCGAGCAGCTATGCGGGCCAGACCCTGCTGCAGCTCCAAGGCGTCCTGGGGATCGGCTTGGTGTGCTCCCTCAGCCCCTACCTCTGTGGCCACATCGTGGACCTCCACCTTCATCACCGGGTTGCCCAGGCCGGGGCTGACCCGATCCAGGCCCTGGCGCAGCTGACTAGCGGCAGGCTCGCCCTCCTCCCGCAAACTGCCGAGGGGATCAGCCTCCTGGCCGTCAAAAGCTGCCATCACCTGGCGAGCCCCGCCCTTACGAGCCCGCTCCACCACCGCCAAACCCACGGGCAGGACGTCCTGCATCAAGGTGAGCCGGAGGGCATCAAAGGGGTCGGTGGCCATGGCGGCGTTCCTGGCTCAGGAACAACAGTCTGACCTGCCTGCAACCCGGTGCTCAGGGAGCCAACCGCTGGATCCCTGGATTAACAATCACCTGGCGGCAGTTCTGCTGACTACCCCACCACCAACCCGCCGCCACGGCGATCACCAGGAGCGAGGCCAGCGGCACCAGTGCCTGGCGGGTGACGTCAAGGGCCAGCCATTCTCCCCAGGCCCGCAGGCTGCGCTCCCGGTCAAAGCGTCGCCGGGCCTTCTCTTCCTCCTGCTGGCGCCGGCGCAGGGAGCGGGTCACCCAGCGCTCAAATGATTTCTTCTTGGTGACCGCCATCTTGCGCTCAACCTCGAGCAGATGACCGGCCGAGAGCTCAGGGTTGAAGGTGCTGATCAGCTCCAGACTCTTGAGGAACATCTCCACGGCGCCATCTTTGGCGGCCCGCTCACCCTCTTCAAGCAGCTCCCAGTCCACCTCGGGATAAAAGCGGAGCCGGTTGCTGGCGATCTGGTCTTCCATCAACTGGCCTGGCTCCCGCAGCCAGCGGTCCGTATTGGCATCGAAACGACGCCAATACAGAAAGGGATTGAGATATATGGTTTTGCCGGCCAGGACGATGCTGTCCTGCTGCAGCCGTCGCTGCATGTCGGGATCGGGGGGTGTCGAGCTGGGGGGCGCGGAGGCGGCAGTCACGACGTATGGGCTGGGAGCCGATGGTATCGAAGGTCGGCGTCTCGGGCTACTCCCGCAACACCTACTCCCACTCGATGGTGCCAGGCGGTTTGCTGGTGATGTCGAGCACCACCCGGTTCACGCCCTTGACCTCATTGACGATGCGGTTGGAGATTTTCTCGAGTAGGTCGTAGGGAAGGCGAGACCAATCGGCCGTCATGCCGTCTTCCGAGGAGACGCAGCGCAGCACGATCGGGAAGGCATAGGTGCGTTTATCGCCCATCACCCCCACGCTGCGCACCGGCAGCAGCACGGCAAAAGCCTGCCAGATCTCGTTGTATAGGCCTGCCTCCTTCACCTCCTCGCGCACAACCAGGTCGGCGTCACGAAGGATGTTGAGCTTCTCGCTGGTGACCTCACCGAGGATGCGAATCGCCAGACCAGGACCGGGGAAGGGGTGCCGGCCAACGATTTCCTGGGGCAGACCCAGGCTGCGGCCCACCTTGCGCACCTCGTCTTTAAACAAACGACGCAGGGGTTCCACCAGCTTGAACTGCAGATCCTTGGGCAGGCCACCAACGTTGTGGTGACTTTTGATCTTCACTGCCACCCGCTCACCTGTTTTGGGGTCAATACCCGTGCCGGCGCTCTCGATCACATCGGGATAGAGGGTGCCTTGGGCCAGGTAGTCGAAGGGGCCGAGGCGCTTGCTTTCCTCTTCAAACACCCGGATAAATTCCGTGCCGATCAGCTTGCGCTTCTCCTCCGGGTCGGTGATGCCATCGAGCTTGCTGATGAAGCGCTCGCGGGCATTGATGTATTCCACGTTGATGTGGAAGCGCTTGTCGAAAAACTCCACCAGAAACTCAGGCTCGCCTTTGCGCATGAAGCCTTGATCGATGAACATGCAGGTGAGCTGATCGCCAATCGCCTTGTGCAGCAAAAAGGCGAGGGTGGAGGAATCAACGCCTCCCGAGAGAGCCAGCAAAACCCGCTTATCGCCGACTTGGGCGCGCACATCAGCCACCGCTTCGTCAATGAAAGCTGCTGTGGTCCAATCGGCCTCACAACCACAAATGTGGTACACAAAATTGCGCAGCATTGCCATGCCGCCGGTGGAGTGGACCACCTCAGGATGAAACTGCACGCCGTATAAGCGCCGCTGGTGATCAGCGACGGCGGCCTCTGGGGTGTTGTCGGTGTGAGCCAGCCGCAAGAAGCCCTCGGGTAGCCGTTCCACCGAGTCGCCGTGGCTCATCCACATCGTCGAGCCGTCTTCGACGTTGGTCAGCAAATCGATCGGGTCGTCAACGTGCAGCGGAGCCTTGCCGTATTCCGCCCGACCGGCGGCCACCACCGAGCCCCCCAGCTGCTGCACCATCAGCTGCATGCCGTAGCAAACGCCAAGCACCGGAATTCCCAGCTCCCAGATAGCCGGGTCGCACACAGGAGCCCCCGGCTCATACACCGAACTGGGCCCGCCGCTGAGAATGATGCCCCGGGGGGCAATCGCCCGCAGCTCCTCGGCCGTGGTGGTGTAGCCCATCACAAGGGAGAAGACTTCGGTTTCCCTAACCCGCCTGGCGATCAGCTCCGAATACTGGGAGCCGAAATCAAGAATCACAATCGCCGGATAGCGCGTCGATTGGGAGGTGGGGTCAAGCTGGGGCACTGGGGCGGTAGGGGAAGCGGTGGAAGACATCGACAACGCTGGGCCCTGGAGCATTCGAACCAGCCTAGGTGTCGCTCCGGGCAGGGCTGCGTAAAGCCGTGAGCAACTCCAAGCCAACCGGTCCCTGGCCGCAGATCTGGCGAGAGCGATCAAACAGCACGGCCCCCACCGCCATCGACTCCTGGCCATAGCGGGCCAGATAGCGCAGGCTGCGCTGCTCCACCGCCGCAGCAATGGACTGACGCAGGCGCTCGGCTCGCGGCCCGTCCCGCTGGGCCAGTTCTCCCAGGGCCGCCTCCACGGTGGGGGCGTCGTGGAGGACTTGCAGGGCCTCCCCGCCCAGCCCGGCAAGGGCCGCCAGGGCCGTGAGCACCTCGGCGCGGCCATCGGCTAGGTGGTGGTGGGTGTGGAAGATGCCGCCCGCCAGCTTGATCAATTTGCCCTGATAACCCAGCAGCAGCAGGCGGCGCACCCCGGCCTCGGCCGCCGCCACGAGCAGCGGTCCGAGCCAGTTGCCCGCCTTGAGCAACAGATCAGGTGGCAAACCCAGCCTGGGCGCCAGATCGAGCCCGTTCTCACCGATCACCAGTACCAGATCACCGCAGAAAGCAGGCGCTGCGGCGCGTTCGCGCAGAGCCGCAAGGGCCTGGGCCAGCTGGTCGGGGCCCGCGCTGCGCTGCACCTCAGCCTGGGTGCCGATCAAGGCCAGGCCATCCACCACCCCAAAAGCCGCATTGCTGGTGCGCTCGGCCAGACGCCTGCCCTCTGGAATCACCACCTGCAGCTCCAAACGTCTTCCCGGCGGCACCAGGGGCCGCAGGTTGCACTCGAGCAGCTGTTCGGCATAGGCCGACACGCACGCCTCACCACTGGCCTGCAGCACCCCCACCCCCTCGCCGGCCCGCAACTCAAGCCACTTGCCTGGCCCCTCCAGCCAGCGCAATTGCACCCATAGCTGCAAGCCACGGGTGAGGTCGAGCACCTCCGGCCCCGGATCACAGCAAGCCATGGCCAGCACCCAGCCATCGGCCAAGGGCGCGGCCGCTAGCACCGGCACCCGGGCGGGCAGCTCGCCGGCTGCCGCAGCGTCGGAATGGAGCCACAGGGGCTGGTGACGCTGCCAGGGCTGGCCAAGCAGGATCACCAGGGCCGCCCGGGCTGCGGCCGTGAGCCACACCGGCACGGTGTATCCGGCAGTGGCATCCGCCGAGGCAGGGTCGATTTGGTTCAGCTCAAGCAACGGGCGAAAGAACACTGTTTTTTATGGTGGTTGATTGTGCGGTCCGTCGCCGCCCGCCGTATCCCCTAACCATGCAGGACAAACTCAGCCTGATGATCCCCGGCCCCACCCCGGTGCCGGAACGCGTCCTGCTTGCCATGGGCCGCCATCCGATCGGCCACCGCAGCGCTGACTTTCAGAAAATCGTTAAGCGCACCACCCAACAGCTGCAGTGGCTGCATCAGACAAAGGGCGACGTGCTGGTGATCACGGGCAGCGGCACCGCTGCCATGGAGGCTGGAATTATCAACGTGCTGAGCACAGGCGACACGGTGCTCTGCGGCGACAACGGCAAGTTTGGCGAGCGCTGGGTGAAGCTCGCTAAGGCCTACGGCCTGAACGTGCAGGTGATCCAGGCCGAATGGGGCCAGCCCCTGGACCCCGAGGCCTTCCGCGCCGCCCTAGAAGCCGACACTGCCAAAGCGATCAAGGCCGTGATCATCACCCACTCGGAAACCTCCACTGGGGTAATCAACGATCTGCAGACCATCGCCTCGCACGTCAAGGCCCACGGCACCGCCCTCTGCATCGCCGACTGCGTCACCAGCCTGGGTGCCTGCAATGTGCCCATGGAGGACTGGGGCATCGACGTGATCGGCTCCGGCTCCCAGAAGGGCTACATGATGCCGCCGGGGTTAGCTTTCGTGGCCATGAGCGACCGGGCCTGGGAAGCCTGCAAGCACTCCGATCTGCCGAAGTTTTATCTGGATCTGGCCAAATACCGCAAATCGGCCCATGCCGACAGCAACCCCTTCACCCCGGCCATCAACCTCTACTTCGCCCTCGAAGCAGCCCTGGAAATGATGCAGGCAGAGGGTCTTGAAAAGATCTTCGCCCGCCATGCCCGTCACCGGGCCGCGGCCCAAGCAGGTATGAAGGCGATTGGTCTGCCCCTCTATGCCGCGGAGGGTTGTGGCAGCCCGGCCATCACCGCCGTGGCGCCAGAAGGCATCGACGCCGAAGCGATGCGCAAAGCCGTGAAAGAAAAGTTCGACATCCTGCTGGCTGGCGGCCAGGATCACCTCAAGGGCAAGGTGTTCCGCATCGGCCACCTGGGCTTTGTTTGTGATCGCGACGTGCTCACAGCCGTAGCTGCCATCGAAGCAACCCTGCAGGATCTGGGCTTACACAAAGGCAGCGCCGGTGCTGGCGTAGCCGCCTGTGCGGCCGCCCTAGCCAAGGGCTGAGCAAGCGTCCGGGGAGAGCAGGCTTTGCACCGTTCTCCCCAAGACTCTGCTAATTTGATTTATACACCTTGCGGGTGTAATTCAGTGGTAGAATGTCAGCTTCCCAAGCTGAACGTCGCCGGTTCGAGTCCGGTCACCCGCTTTCAGTCCAGGATTGAGAATCGCTGAAAGTCAAGCGTACGGCCGCTCTCGCATCGACTTGCAGAGGGCCAGTAGTAACGAGGTGATAGCAGGCAATGCCAGGGAGCGATAGCGACCTTCTCACAGAGCTCCTCTCACGACTGCGCCATTGATTAGTCAGGCATTCACCTGCGCGGGGTGAACTCATGGGCCGTCGAGCCCTGGACGGTCCGGAATCACGGCTGGGCGGAGATTGCCTACTTAATTCGGCCCAACATCATGTCCGGAGGTAATCAGGGCAAGCCGCTTCAGCATCAACGACCGCTCGCCTGACACTGCAATAACAGGGAAACAATTCCCCAGCACGGTCTCCAAAATTGCTGGAGACCAGCCGGGCACCACCCAGTCGATCCAGACTCGCCCGGCGACCTTTCAAGAGACCTGGCTGGAGACCTAGATTGTGGTGTATTGCCTTCTTGTCCCGCTGATGGCCCACCGCGTACTCTCCGAGACAGCCGTGAGCATCTCGGAACATAAGAAAAACCCCATGGCCACCGTGGCGGCAGGAGATGGGATGGCCGTCGCGGTGCTCAACCGCAACGAGCCGGCCTTCTACTGCGTGCCGGCCAGGGCCTACGAAGAACTGATGGATCTGGTGGACGACCTTGAGCTGGGCCGCATCGCCGATGCCCGCCTGACGGACGGCCAGGAGCCGGTGCGGGTCAGCCTCGATGCCCTTTGAGCTGGCATTTCACCCGGAAGCCCTTCGGGAGTGGCGGAAGCTAACGCCAGGAACCCGAGAGCAGTTCAAGAACAAGTTGGCCGAGCGGCTGACTGAGCCCAGGATCCCCGCGAGCAAATTGCGTGGATCCTCCAACCGCTACAAGATCAAGTTGCGGGCCGCCGGGTACCGTCTGGTCTACGAGGTGCGTGACCATGAGCTCCTCGTACTTGTCGTGGCAGTGGGCAAGCGGGAGCGCAATGTTGTCTACCAACATGCCGATCAGCGCTGAAGCGCATGCCCCATGGCCGACGCCAAGCCCCCTTATCTAGATCGGCTGCGCCGGGAGAACGCCCGCTTGATTGGGCTTCTGGAGGCCCACGGCATCGCATGGAGATCCGGCGAACCTGCCCCAACGGAACCCGCGCCGATTTCGAAGGCAGCACCTGCCAACGGCCCCAGTTCCACGCAGGAGAAGGTGGCGCTGTTCCGGCGCCTGTTCCGCGGTCGCGATGACATGCATGCCCTGCGCTGGCAGAGCAGCAGCAGTGGCCGTTCGGGCTATGCGCCGGCCTGCGCCAATGAGTGGCGGTCAGGCATCTGCGAGAAGCCACGGATCTCCTGCCGCGACTGCAACCACCGGGAGCTGCTGCCCCTCAGCGATGCAGCGATCTACGCCCATCTGGCCGGAGACCACACCATCGGCCTCTACCCCCTGCTGGGCAACGACCATTGCCACCTGCTGGCCGTCGACTTTGACGAGCAGGACTGGCGCGATGACGCCCGGGCCTTTCTACGCTCGTGTCGGGAGCTAGCGGTGCCGGCCGCACTCGAGATCTCCCGTTCCGGAGAGGGCGCCCATGTGTGGATGTTCTTCGATGAGGCGATACCGGCCCGAGAGGCCCGCCAGCTCGGGGCAGCCCTGATCAGTCACACCTGATAGGCATCGCGCCAGCTGCAGCTGAGCTCCTACGACCGGCTCTTCCCGAATCAGGACACCATGCCCAAGGGGGGCTTCGGCAACCTGATCGCCCTGCCGCTGCAGAAGGAAGCCCGGCAGCGGGGTTGCAGCGTGTTCGTGGATGACGACCTGCAGCCCTATCCCGATCAGTGGGCCTATCTGGCAACCCTGCAGCGGCTGTCGATGGCGGGGCTGCAGAGCGTGCTTCAGACCGCCACCGGCGGTGCCCATCCGCTCGATCTCAGCTTCATCGACGAGGAGGACCTGGCGACCCCGTGGAAGGCACCTCCTGCAATTGCGAAGCTCAGCGGACCGCTGCCAACCTCCCTCACGCTCACCCTGGCCGATCGCCTCTATGTGGAGCGCTCGGCCCTGCCGCAGCCACTGCTCAATCGCCTGATCCGCCTCACCGCCTTCGCCAACCCGGCCTTCTACAAGGCTCAGGCGATGCGCCTGTCGGTATGGGACAAACCGCGGGTGATCAGCTGCGCCGAGAACTTTCCCCAGCACATTGCCCTGCCGCGGGGCTGCCTGGAACCCGTGCAGACCCTGCTGAAGGAGCAAGGGGTCAGCTGGGAGCTGATGGATGAACGCCAGAACGGCTTACCGCTGGAGCTGGTGTTCACGGGCCAACTTCGCAATGACCAGGAGACCGCCGTGGCAGCAATGCTGCGCCATGACATCGGCGTGCTGCAGGCGCCAACGGCGTTCGGGAAAACAGTGGTGGCAGCAGCGATCCTGGCGCGCCGCAGGGTCAACACCCTGGTGCTGGTGCATCGGGCGGAGTTGCTGCGCCAATGGCAAGAGCGGCTCCACGCCTTTCTGGATGTCGCTCCTGAGGCGATCGGATGCATCGGTGGTGGCAAAGCCAAGCCCACCGGCCAACTCGACATCGCCGTGATGCAGTCGCTGGTTCGGAAGGGGGAGGTGAACCCCGTGGTGCAGAGCTACGGGCAGGTGATCGTCGACGAATGCCACCACATCGCCGCCGCCTCCTTTGAAACGATCCTCAGGCATGTGAAGGCCCGCCACGTGCTGGGGTTGTCGGCCACCCTGGTGCGCCGGGACGGTCTGCAGCCGATCCTGTTCATGCAGTGCGGCCCCATTCGCCACTCCGCCCAGCGACCTGCCGGGGCGCCTAAGACCCTGGAGCTGGTGAGCCGCACCCATCAGCTCCCTGCACTACCGGCCGATCTGCCGATCCAGGAGCTGATGCGTCGCTTGGCGGAGGACCCACGCCGCACCGAGCGGATCGTGGTCGAGGCTCTCGCCTGCTGGGGTGATGGCCGCAAGCTGCTGCTGCTCAGTGAGCGCACCGATCACATCACCGCGATTGCCGGTGCGCTGGCCGAGCAGGTAGCAAACCTGTTTCTGCTGCATGGACGCCTAAGCGCACGCCAACGCAGCGCCACCCTGGCCGCGCTGGAAGCGTTACCTCCTGATGCACCCCGCATCGTGCTGGCCACCGGGCGACTGGTGGGGGAAGGCTTCGACCATCCACCGCTCGACACCCTGCTGCTGGCGATGCCCGTGTCGTGGAAGGGCACACTGCAGCAATACGCCGGCCGCCTGCATAGACAACAGAGCGGCAAGACAAGCGTGCGCATCATCGATTGGCTTGATCTCGGCCATCCGATCACGCAACGGATGTGGGAGCGACGGCTGCGGGGCTATCGAGCCATGGGCTATGCGCTGCTTGCAGATCAGCTATCGATGGCAAGCGCCTGATCGAAAGCTTCTCACAGACCTTCTCACATCCAAGCCAGAAGCCTTACGAGACTCACAGCGGCACAGGCAGTTCGGCCAATCAATCGAGAAGCTTCCCAAGCTGAACGTCGCCGGTTCGAGTCCGGTCACCCGCTTTATTCTCAAATCATCAGATTGGGCAAGAGACGAATTGGCCTAGCAGACGAATTAGCGAATTAGGCCAGCGGGATTAGCCTGATTCAGCCCCGAGGCTTGATCAGCTGCAAAACCTGAGGGCCGGTGGCCGCCATCCGGCGCTCGCCATCCAAAGCCGCAATGATGAAGCGTGCGGCTTGGGGCAAATCTCCTTGCTCAGCAGCAAGGCGCGCCCGAGCCTCATCGGCCCGAATCGAAACAAGGAATTGTTCGCGCGCGTCAGCCGAGGGTGCGGCCAACGAAGAAGTACGCGCAGGACTAGTAAAAATGGCAGTCATCTCAACGGTATCTGAACGGGAATGGCCCATGCAAAATCGGCTTTAGCCATCCTGGAAAGGGTTGATATATCCATTGCAAGATCAAAGCATTCCTTTTGATCATACGCCAGGCTGAACATACCCAGTGAAAACATCACCTAGCTCACCCAGGCCCCCCGCGCTTCATGTTCCTGGCTCTTCCCGATTGCCACCCAACGCGGCAATTTGATCACGCAAAGACTGGGATCTCTGTTCATCACCCCGGGTGAGGGCCACTGCCAGTGCAAACTCCAGCTTCTCCAACTGATGCTCCCCCTCTCCAGAGGTAGGTGGGTAGCCGCTGCGGCCAGAAGGAGCCTGGTTGGTAACTGAAGGGGCTAATCCCGAGGCTTGCGAGCAGCGATTGGTGGAACCATTTTGGGAGGGAGTGGGGTATGCCATAACTACTTTCTTCCCATTCTGACACCGCTGACCAGCCCCCGGGATCAAGCCGCTGCCGCCATCTCATCGTTTTGGTCGGTGAGCTCATCTTGGTCGGTGAGCTCGTTGTTGTCGGTGAGCTCGAGCAAGGCGCGACAGTCGACCAACAGTCGTTCAACGTTGTCGAGACTGGTGATCTCCTGGGGATCATGCTCTCCCTGGCGATCAAGTTGCAGCTCCGTGGCTTCCAAACGCTGCTCCAGCCTCACCAGCCGCTGGGAGAGGGCGTGCACGGTTTGGGCCAAATCTTCAGCATTACGGCTGATGCGGAAGGAAACCGACTCGTAAGCCATGGCAATCGGGGCATGGGAGCCGATCACAACACACAAACCAGCACCAGCCAAGGCCAGAGCTCTTCCCTGCCCCAGACTCGACTTAGGCCAAAGTGATCGATACGTTGGGCTCCGGTATCCCCGTTGACGCCCCAGGCCATGGCACTAAAGATGACTTTGAGGCAGATTCCCGGGCTACGCCGAGCCCTGCTGGTCCTGGTTGGCAGCGCTGCTGGATTCGGCCTCGTCCTACCCGGCCAGGCCCAGACAGCTGAGGCCAATGCCGCCGCCGCCAACGCCGGCTCAGGGGGCAAGGGGGCTCAGATCTATTGCTTTATGCGCAGCAGCGGCAACAGCCACCAGGTGAGCTGGGATGCCGCCTACGCGGTGATCAAACGCCAAAACGACAAACTGTTCAAGACCTCCCCGGAACACGCCGCGGTGATGATCACAGAAGCTGTGGTGCAGAACCCCAGCGTGTTTCCCGACTGCGGCCGCTACCTAGGTGACCTGTTCGCAAAACCCGAAGCCAAGCCAGAAGCCAGCACCAGCCCAGCGCCTAGTGGCACCTCCCGCAGTGAGCGGCTGGGTCAATAGGGCTCGCCAATATTTGTGCCGAAACGGATGCCGAGCCGGATGCCGAGCGGGGGGCAGCTTGGCAGCCCTGGCAGGGCTGCTGCTGCTTGCCGGTGGCTGCGCTGAAGAGCCCTTGCCCCAGCGCCAGGTACGCAGCGACGACTGCCTGCAAACCGTGCAGCTCGACCAGCTAACGGAACAGATCGGCCGCTGCGACGCCGTAGTGGCGGCATTTCCAACCAACCCAAGCCCTCTCAACGATCGCTACCTGCTACACAGCCTGGCGGGCAACGAGGCAGCAGCCTGCGCTGATATCAACCGGGCTGCAGCCCTTGCCCGCTCTAAACCACCAGCCAGCCTGGATCCCCAACTGCGCACCGATCTGAACCTGCGTCAACAGCTCTGCAGGGAAAGCGGTGGCAAAGCCATGGGCAGTGGCAAAGGCATGGGCGCAAACCAAGACCGCCCCCAACCCTGAGCAGCCTCACCAGCGACCCATCAGGTCTCTCATCATGGCCGGCAAACTACGGCGCTCCAGCAGCTGGGAGCGCCGCTGCAACAACACGGCGATGCGCTCGGCCTTACTGGCCAGTAAGCCGTCCACCAACTGGTCAGCAACGCCCAGCTGCAGCCAATGGCTGGTCAGGCAGGCCCCCATACCGATGCGGTGACAGCGATCTTCTGCCTGTTCCGCATCCCCTGGGGTCCAGGGGCGCTCAATTAGCACCACATGCCGCGCCCGATGCAGGGTGAAGCCCAAGCCCCCGGTGCCATAGGTAGCGATCAGCAGGGAATGCTCACCGCGCTGAAACGCATCAACCTGGGCCTGGCGCTGGGCCGGCGGCAGGGCGCCGGTGAGGACACAACTGTCTTCAAAACTGCGGTGCAACATCTCAGCCGTAGCCACGAAAGCCGTAAACACCACCACCGCCTCGCCCTTGGCCAGCAACGGAGCCACCAAGGCCCGGGTGGCTGGGAGTTTGTAATCGGAGCCGATCTGGCGCAGGGCCGTGAGCACGGCCAGCAGCTCGGCATCGCGGCGCACCTCACCGAGGGCAGCCCGACGGCGATAGTCGTCGACCTTGAGCTGCAGGCGGTGCTGAAAGCCGCGGGCCGAAGGCTCATCCAGCTCAACTGGCCACAGCTGGCGCAGCTTGGGGGGCAGGTCGAGGCAATCCTGCTTACGGCGATGCAGCACCAGGGGCCGCACCAGCCGCTGCAGGTCTTCCAGATGGCTGGCCCCATTCGCCTGCCAGAGGCGCCGTCCGCCCTGCTCGCGCCAATGGCCCTGGCAGAAGAGTTCCTCAAAGGCCCGTTGGTCGCGGGCAAGGGGGTGACCGATCGCCGCCAGCAGGGGAAATAACTGGGCTGGGCGGCCATTTTTCATCGGCGTGCCGGTCAGTAGCCAGATGGCTCGCAGCCGGGGGTGGCGGGCCAGGCGCAGCAGCCCCTGGCTGCGGCGGGTATGGCCGTTTTGGGCGAAGTGGGCCTCATCGGCGATCAGCACGGTGCCGGCGGGCGGCAAGGCGTCGGGCAACCGGGCCCAGCTGTGCAGCTCCAGATGCAGGCCAAGGCTGGCCGCCTCACCCTGCCAATGGTCGTGCAGACCAACCGGGGCAATCACCAAGATGCGGCAATCGGCTTGGCGCACCATGGCCCGAGCCGCCATCAGGGCTGTGAGCGTCTTACCCAACCCCATGGCATCCGCGAGCACGGCGCCGCGGCGGGCCAGTAGCCAGCGCACCGCGGCCCGCTGATGGGCAAACAGGAGGCGGCCATCCAGCAGGGGCTGCTCCAAATCTGCCGACGCCACCAACTGCCGATGGGGGGGCAGGGGGGGCAGGGGCTGCTCCAGCCAGGCGAGCCACTGGGCCAGCTCGGGCTGCACAGGAAACCGGCCTGCCAGGGCTTGCTGCAAGGCGGCGGCAGCTTCTAGGGGAAATGACCAGCAACGCTGCCGACCCGACCAACTCCCCCGGGGGCGGATCGCCCGCAACTGGGCTTGGGTGACCGCGTCGTAGGGGCTAACTACCTCAATCAAACCCGTCGCCCCCAGCCGCAGCAGACACCGCATCCGCGGAAGTGCAATCGTCGACACATTGACACCCCAGGTGATGGGGGCAAACTTTGCTCAACCGAGTCGCGCTGATGCAGGCCAGGGATGGGGTGTTCCTTGAGGATCTCTGTCCCAAATTGCGCGTCAGACGCTGGCGCCAATCCCTTCATCTAATCACCGACCAACACTGCATTTATTGCGGTGAGCGCTCGGAATCAATCGACCACGTACACCCCCAGAGCCGGGGCGGGCTAAGTGTCACCGAGAACTGCGTGCCCGCCTGTCTGGCCTGTAATGGCGCCAAGGGAGATGCGGATGCCTTTGCCTGGTACCGGCGACAGCCCTTTTACGACCCTCGCCGCTCGATGGCGATTCGTGCCTGGACCGATGGAGACCTGCGTCTAGCAATGCGGCTGCTCCAGTGGGTGCATCCCGGCCAATTGGAAGAACTGGTGGAACCTCACCAGACCCGGCAGGCCTCGGCGCCGTTGTGGCGCTGGCAGATGGCCTCCTGAACCTGGGGTCGCTCGGGGGCAACCACCAAAGCCAGCAGCAGCAGCACCCCCGCCAACACCGCCGGCACGGTGATCTCACGACCACTGGAGCGGGACCGCTGCCTTGAAGAGACCGGCGTATTAGAGATTGGTGCCGGGAACTCAAGAGCAACCCGCAAGCCTGGCGCAATGGAGCTTGAAACACGGGAACCAGTAACAGGAAAGGCTGAGACCGTGAAAACTGAGACCGTCATGGCGATCACTTCAGGGATAATACAGGTGTACTCATGATCCAGGCACTTGTCAAGCCCGCCCGCCAGCTGCTGGTGATCGGCGGCGGCTTCACGGGCCTGCGGCTCGCCCAGGCCGCCCAGCGCAGCGGCATGGCGGTTCGCCTCACCAGCCGCCAACCACGCTCCAGCGGCGAGGGCCTGGAATGGCTCCCCTTCAACAGCTCTCCAGACGGCGCCTCCCTGCCAGCCCCTGGCGCCCTGGCTGGCATCACGGATGTGGTGGTGTGCGTGCCCCCGGATCCAAGCCAGGACGATCCGGCGCTGCGCTTACTAGGACCAAGCCTGCGAGAGCTGCCCCTGCAATGGCTGGGCTACCTCTCCACCACCGGCGTCTATGGCGACACCGCTGGGGCCTGGGTTGACGAAACCGCCCCAACCCCAGCCCGAGCCGGCCGCAGCCAGGCCCGGGTTGCGGCGGAGCAGGCGTGGCTAGCCACAGAACTACCCGTGCAGATTTTCCGGCTGCCAGCCATCTACGGACCCAACCGCTCGCCATTTGCGGCCCTGCAAGCGGGGCAAAGCCGTCTCATCCACAAGCCTGGCCAAATGTTTTGCCGAGTACACGTCGACGACATCGTCGGTTGCCTGCTGCACTGCCTGGCCCGGCCGCAGCAGGAGCGCCCGACAGTGGTCAATGTGACCGACAACTGCCCCTGCCCCTCCAGCGAGACCCTGGGCTATGCGGCCCACCTACTGGGGCACAAACTGCCACCAATGGAGCACTACGCCGAGGTCGCCGGCAGCATGAGCCCCATGGCCCGCAGCTTCTGGAGCGAAAACCGGCGGGTCAGCAACCAGCTGCTGACCCAACAGCTGGGCTACAAGCTGCGCTATCCAAACTACCGGGAGGGCTACCGGGCCTGCTTAGCGGAGGAGCTAGGTGGCGGGCAGTCCCGCAGATCCCCGGGATCAACCACGTAGGGCAGGCCCAAATCAGCCAGCAAGCGCCCCCAACGCAACTCGATCCAGCCCTTGCTGAGCCCCGTGCCCAGACCCAGCAAAAGACCCCCCAGCAACAACCAGCGCAGCATGGGCTCCACCACAAGCGGCCAAGCCCCATCCAACCCCACCCCAGCCCGGCTTGCCATTGCCCTAGGGGATCCTGCCGGCATAGGCGCTGAGGTAACTCTCAAGGCCCTGGCCAGGGCGGAATGGCGCTCACAGCAGCCCCTGCTGGTGGGTTGCCGCCGCTGGCTGGAAACCAGCTACCAACTGCTCAAGCCCAGCAGCAGCGAAACGCTGCGGGATCCGGCAGAGATGGAGATTTTCGATCTGCCCTTAGTGGAGAGCTGCCAGCCAGGACGCAGCACCCCGGCCTGCGGAGCAGCAAGCTTCAACTGGCTCACCGCCGCCGTCGAGCTGGTGCAAAGCGGCCGCTGCCGGGCCCTGGTGACAGCGCCAATCGCCAAGGCCAGCTGGCACGCTGCCGGCCACCCCTACCCAGGCCAAACCGAGCGGCTGGCGGAACTCAGCGGCAGCCCCGAAGCCTCGATGCTGTTTACCGCGCTAGCACCCGCGGGCCACTGGCGTCTCAACACCCTGCTGGCCACCACCCACATTCCCCTGGCCGCCGTACCCCAACATCTAAATGGAGCCTTGGTGCAACGCAAGCTGGATAAGCTCCTGGCCTTCTGCCAGCGCTTCAACCCAGCCCCCCACCTAGTGGTGGCAGGACTCAATCCCCATGCCGGCGAGGCGGGGCGCCTGGGGCAAGAGGAGAGCACCTGGTTGGAAGCAGCCCTGGAGGCCTGGCGCCGGCAGCATCCAGAGGTGCAGCTCGAAGGCCCATTGCCGCCGGACACCTGCTGGCTAAGCGCGGCCGCCGCCTGGCCGGGCCCCAGACCAGGCCCCGATGGCTACCTGGCGCTGTATCACGACCAGGGACTAATCCCGGTGAAATTGCTGGCCTTTGATGCCGCAGTCAACACCACCTTGGGGTTGCCGTTTATGCGCACCTCACCAGATCACGGCACAGGCTTCGCGATAGCTGGCCAAAGCCTAGCCAGGGCCGACAGCATGGCGGCTGCCCTGATTACGGCAAGGGATCTGGGCTAGCCGCTCAGGCCGGCCGCACCCGCATCAACACCTGACCGAATTCCACGGGAGTGCCGTTTTCCACCAGGATTTCAACCACCTCACCGCCCACCTCAGACTCCAGCTCATTCATCAGCTTCATCGCCTCAAGAATGCAGACGGTCTGGCCGACTTTGATGCGGGCACCCACTTCCACAAAGGGGGCTTCGCCGGGAGCTGCAGCTCGATAGAAGGTGGCGACCATCGGTGCTGTGACCTCAAGCAGGTCGCCGCGGCTGGCAGCAGCCGGTGGCGGTGGAGCCGAGGGGGCAACGGGCAGGGGGGACGCTGCCTGCAGCACCTGGGCCGGAGCGGCACTGGCCTGGAAAACAGTTGTAGGCGCTGCACTGGGAAGGTTGCGACGCACCTCCAAGCGGAAGTCGTCTCCTTCGAGCTTCAACTCCTGGATGTCGCTCTCGCCAAGCAGGGCGAGAAGGTGCTGAAGCTGGTCGTGGTTGAGCTGCATGGCGATCAGTTCTCCCTGCCCAAATAGCTGTCGGTACGAGTATCGATCTTGATTTTCTCGCCGATCGACAGGAACAGGGGCACCATCACCTGGGCTCCCGTTTCAACGATCGCAGGCTTGGTGCCGCCCGTGGCCGTATCGCCCTTGACGCCCGGATCGGTCTGGGTGATAGCCAGCACCACCGAGTTGGGTAGTTCCACCTCCAAGGGTTTGCCGTTCCAGGCCACCACGTTGACCTCCATGCCCTCCTTGAGGTACTTGCGGCTGTCACCAATCTGTTTGGCCGTCAGCCGGGTTTCCTCGTAGCTGCCCATATCCATGAACACGAAGTCGTCACCCTCCATGTAGGTGTGCTGGAGGGTGCTCTTTTCGAGAATGGCTTGGGGCAGCATCTCACCTGCCCGAAAGGTCTTCTCCACGACGTTGCCGCTCTGCACCGCCTTGAGCTTGGTGCGCACGAACGCCGATCCCTTGCCGGGCTTGACGTGCAAAAACTCAACGACCCTCCAGACCTGGCCATCCAGCTCGATTGAGGTACCGGTTCGAAAGTCGTTGCTGGAGATCATTCCGGCGGTTCAGATCTGGGGGATTGTAAGGCTGGCTACCGGAACGGGCCTCTGCGGGGCCATTCCGGAGGCCCTGAAGTTGTGCCAAAGTCCGCTCAACGACAGGGTGTTGCCATGGCACGGGGCCAATCCAGCTGGGCGAATCGCTCAACGTGGGCGCGCTGGTTTGCTGGCGTAGCCAGCTTGATGCTGGTTGTACTGCTCGCTGCCCCCACCGCCTGGGCTGCCCTGCCCCAGGGCAACGCCGTGACCGACCCTGCAGCGCTGCTGCGCAATGCCTTGCCAATCAAGGCCCCCGACCTGCAGGAGCTTCAGCATCGCCTCGAGGCCACCAGCGACGACCTGCGCGCTAAGCGCTGGCCAGCCCTAGCCAGCTCCGTGCGGCGTTGCATTTCCTTACTGGGCAGCCGCAAGGCAGCCATGCTCGAAGGCTTCGATGCCCCAGCAAAAACTGAGGCCGCAGCTCTGCTGGACCAGGTGGGAGAGCAACTGCAAGTGCTCGCCGCCGCCGCCGAAGGCCAGGAGCGCGACCCCTTGCTAGCAGCCCGCCGTGAGGCCCTCAACAGCATCGGCAAAGCCGAAGACCTGCTGGTGGGGCCGTTCCCCTATCAAATTCCTGCTGAATTTGCCGATTTGCCCAGGCTGCTGGGCCGGGCAACCGTGCAGCTCACCACCACTAAAGGCGACCTAACTGCGGTTGTAGACGGTTACAACGCGCCACTCACCGCCGGCGCCTTTGTTGATCTGGTGCAACGCGGCTTCTACGACGGACTGCCCTTCATTCGAGCCGAAGATTTTTACGTGCTGCAAACCGGCGATCCGGAAGGCCCAAATGATGGATATATCGACCCGAAAACCAAAACGGAGCGCAAGGTGCCGCTAGAGATCAAGGTGCCAGGCCAGAGCGAGCCCTTCTACAACCAAACCTTCGAAGACCTCGGCATGTTCAAGGCCGCACCAGAACTACCCTTCTCCACCAAGGGCACCCTGGGCTGGGCCCACTCAGATGAAGTGCTAGACGACGGCTCCTCCCAGTTCTTCCTCTTCCTGTTCGAACCTGAACTGACCCCTGCGGGCCTAAACCTGATCGACGGCCGCTATGCCGCTTTCGGTTATGTGGTGGATGGCTTTGATGTTCTCGAAGAACTCACCGCGGACGACGGCATCGTCAAAGCACGAGTGCTATCAGGATTCGAAAATCTCCAACCCCACAGCTGAATTTCTAAAGTAAGCATTAAAAAGCCGCCCTTGGGGGCGGCTGAAAGCTGGCGATTAGCTCAGCTCACTTCCACTGTTTGGCAACAATTTCGGCCAGATCAACAACGCGCTGACTATAACCCCACTCATTGTCATACCAAGCAATTACCTTCAACATGTTGCCACCCATAACCGTAGTGAGCTCCGAATCAATGATCGCCGATTCATCGGTGCCGGCATGATCGCTGGACACCAATGGCAGGTCGCAATACTTGATGATGCCCCTCATGCCATTTTCCGATGAGGCCTTGAGCAAGGCATTCACCTCTTCCTTGGTGGTGTCGCGACTGATATCAAGCACCATGTCAACCACCGAGACATTCGGTGTGGGCACTCGCATAGCGATGCCGCTGAGCTTGCCCTTCATCGGCGGATAGACCAACGCCACAGCCTGGGCAGCGCCGGTGCTAGTGGGAACAATGTTTACCGCAGCGGCCCTGGCACGGCGCAGGTCGCGGTGGGCCGCATCCAAGATGCGCTGGTCACCGGTGTAGCTGTGGGTGGTCGTCATCGTGCCCTTGACGATGCCGAATGCTTGATCCAGCACCTTCACCACAGGAGCCATGCAATTGGTGGTGCAGCTGGCGTTGCTGAGAATGTCCCAATCTTCGTGGCGGTACTGATCGGCGTTAACGCCCACCACAAACGTGCCAACCTTTGCGCCCTTGCCAGGTGCCGTGAGAATTACCTTTTTGGCACCAGCTTCAAAGTGCTTGCTGGCACCCACATCATCGTTGAATACTCCGGTGGATTCGATCACCAGATCTACGCCCCATTCCTTCCAGGGAAGGTTGGCGGGATTGCGGTCGTAGAAGGTTTTGATCGTCTTGCCGTTGAGGACGATCGTGTCCTCGGTGGTGGTGACGTCCACGCCCCGCAGGGGGCCGAGCATGGAGTCGTACTTGAGCAGGTGGGCCATGGTGTTGGTGTCACCGGAGCCATTGATGCCCACTAGTTCGATGCCAGTGTTGGCCCCACGGCTCAGCCAGCAGCGGGTGAAGTTGCGACCAATCCGGCCAAATCCATTGATCGCAACGCGCAAAGTCATGGCCGATTGCGGCAAAAGCCGCTAACGAAGGTGGTTTTGGCTGCCAATCATACAGAAATTGTTCCGGTCTCCCCTCTTGCAGGAAGGGCGCACGCCGAGGACCATGCGCAAACGCGCAGCAACTCGTAAAGGTTTTCGGGCTGTTATCAGCTTAATTTTGTGCTCATCTGAACCCTGATTTGGAGTTGCGTTTGGCACCCCTGCTCGATCGTCACCAGCCACTCCACTTCATTGGGGTTGGCGGCATCGGCATGTCTGCCCTGGCAGGGATCCTGGCGGAACGGGGCTACGCGGTAAGTGGCTCCGACCCCCGGGACAACGCCGTGCTCGACCGCTTGCGGCGGCTGGGGGTGCGGGTGTTTTTGGAGCAGAATGCCGCCACGGTTGCTGCTATCCGCAGCGGCACCTCGGTCTCACCTCAAGTAGTGATCAGCTCCGCGGTGCCAGAGACCAACCCGGAGCTACTGGAGGCCCGTCGCATGGGTCTGGCGATCTGCCACCGCTCCGACGTGCTGGCCGCCTTGATCAATAGCCAGGACTCCATCGCCGTAGCCGGGAGCCATGGCAAAACCACTACCAGCACCCTGATCGCCACCCTGCTGGCTGCTACCCAAAACGACCCCACCGCAGTGATTGGCGGCATCGTGCCCGCCTTTGGCAGCAACGGTCGCCATGGCGAAGGCAGGCTGCTGGTGGCGGAGGCGGATGAATCGGACGGCTCCTTGGTGAAGTTCCGCTCATCCCTCGGCGTGCTCACCAACGTCGAACTCGACCACACGGACCACTACCCCGACCTCGAAGCCCTGATCACCACCCTGCAAAGGTTCGCCGGCAACACATCAAGGCTCCTGGCAAACCACGACGACCCGGTGCTGCGCGAGCGGTTCAAAGCCAGTCATTGGTGGTCGATCGAAAGCGCCGCAGGCGTCTCCTTTGCAGCGATTGCCCAAGAGCAAAGGGGTGACGGCACCATTGCCGACTTCTATGAAGACGGTGAGCTGGTGGGCCGCTTTGAACTGCCCTTGCCCGGTCGTCACAACCTCAGCAACGCGGTTGCGGCCATGGCCGCCTGCCGGCTGGAGGGGGTTTCATTTGCCGAGCTGGGCGAGGCGGTAGCCGCCCTCCAGGCCCCAGGACGGCGCTTTGATTTCCGCGGTTTATGGCAGGGCCGGCTGGTGGTCGACGACTACGCCCACCACCCCAGCGAGGTGGCCGCAACCCTGGCCATGGCCAAGCTGATGGTGGACAGCGGCCGCAGCGCCCTGCCCGTGGCGCCACGGCGTTTAGTTGCAGTGTTTCAGCCCCATCGCTACAGCCGCACAGCCCAGTTTCTGGACGGCTTTGCAGCGGCCCTATCGGAAGCCGATTCGGTACTGATCGCGCCCCTCTACGCCGCTGGTGAAGCGCCGATTCCAGGCATCTCCAGCGCCGCCATGGCCGAGGCGGTGCGGCAGCTGGCACCCAACCTGCCGGTGGCGGTGGCCAACACTCTCGACGAGCTCGCCGCCCAGGTGGCCGCCAAAAGTCAAGAGGGTGATCTGGTGATCACCATGGGTGCTGGGGACGTCAACAGCCTCTGGGAACGCCTCGAACAGCGCCAGCAGGCAGTTGACAGCGCCATCGCTGCCTCTGCAACCCCCCTGGCGGCATGAGCCCGATGATTGCGGCCCCCAGCTGCCACCCTGCCCTACGCCAAGGGGTAGGGCTTCAGCCCTTCACCACCTGGAAGGTGGGAGGTCCAGCGGAGTGGTTTGCCGAGCCTGGAGAGCGCGAAGAGCTGGTTTCTCTGGCGGCCTGGGCCCAAGCCCAGGTCCTGTCCTTGCGCTGCATCGGCGCAGGCTCCAACCTGCTGATCGCCGATAGCGGCCTGCCCGGCCTCACCATCTGCAACAGGCGGCTGCAGGGGAGCCGGCTCGACGCCGCCAGCGGCCTGGTGGAAGCGGAAGCCGGAGAACCGATCCCCACCCTGGCCCGCAAAGCAGCCCGGCTTGGCCTGAGCGGGCTGGAGTGGGCCGTGGGCATCCCAGGCACCGTAGGGGGCGCGGTGGTGATGAATGCGGGCGCTCAGGGCGGCTGCGCGGCCGAATGGTTGCACTCGGTGCGGGTGCTGGACCCGGCCAATCCCGCAACGCCCTTCGAGCTGGAAGCCCGGGAACTGGACTTCGCCTATCGCCACAGCCGCCTCCAGGCAGAGAGCTGGATCGTGCTGGCAGCCACCTTCCAGCTGGAGGCCGGCCACGACCCCGCAGCCATTACCTCGCGCACCAGTGCCAATCTGCACTGCCGCACCAGCACCCAGCCCTACCAACAACCCAGCTGCGGCAGCGTTTTTCGCAACCCAGAACCACAGAAAGCAGGGCAGCTGATCGAAGCGCTGGGCCTGAAGGGATTGCAGATCGGTGATGCCCAAGTCTCGCCAATCCACGCGAATTTCATCGTCAACATTGGCCAGGCCAGCGCCAGCGACATCGATGCCCTAATCGCAGAAGTGCAACGCCGGGTGCTGGCCAGCCACGGCCTGACCCTCCACCCTGAGGTAAAGCGGCTGGGCTTCGGTCCTGAGCACTAGCTGCCCCTTAGCCTGAGCCGAGCAACTTCTAGGGCATGGCTGGCTTCGGACTCCCCAACTTCGGTCAGCTCACCGAGGCCTTCAAGAAGGCCCAGGAGCTGCAGCAAAACGCCCAAAAGCTCCAGGAAGAACTTGATGCAATGGAACTGGAGGGCCGCAGCGCCGACGGCCGGGCCAGCATCTGGCTCACGGGCAACCAGCAACCGCTGCGAGTGCAACTGGCCCCCGAACTGATCGCCGAAGGGGCTGCCGCCAGCGAGGCCGCCGTGCTGGAAGCGTTGCAAGCCGCCTACGAACTGTCCACCGGCACGATGAAAGGCCGCATGGAAGAACTCACCGGTGGCCTAAATCTCAATCTGCCAGGTCTGGGCGGCTGAAATCCGTCACTTTTCCAGTGCCAGCCTGGCCATCCTCTTCCCCATCCAGCAGCTGCTGACGCTGGCGACGGCGGGAGAGCTGCCGCAATCCGGGCGCCAGGCGGGGCTCTAGACCCTGACCGCGGCGCCGCAGCCCCGACCCGTCAGGGGAGTCCGCAACCCGGCCCGTTCGCTCGCCATCCAGCAGCAGATCGCTCAGACACTGGGCATAAAGGGGGTAACGCTCCCAGTCGGAGCCAACGGCACAGCCGGGATCGCCCTGGTGCAGGCAATTGCTGAAGCGGCAGCAGCCCAAGCCCAGTCGTTGCCGAATCTCCGGAAACAGGGGGCCTAAGGCAACGGGATCGGCGGGCAGCCGCGGCCTGTTGAATCCAGGCGTGTCGGCCAGCAGGGCTCCGGGCGCCAAGGGGAAAAGCTCCACATGGCGGGTGGTGTGGCGGCCCCGCTGCAGCCGCCCTGACACCGCCGCCACCCGCAGGCCGAGCTCGGGGCAAAGACGGTTGAGCACGCTGCTCTTCCCCACCCCAGAAGGTCCACAAAGCACGGCGATACCTGGCTGGGCCAGCCGCTGCAGCAAAGGCTCCATGCCCTCGCCACTACTGGTAGATACCGCCAGGGCGTCGTAACCCCAGGCAGCAGCTCGCTGGCACCAACTAGCCACCTCGTCAGGCGAAACCAGATCCGCCTTGGAGAACACCAACTGCACCGGCCGCCCCGTCGCCTCAGCCGTCAACAAAAAGCGTGTGAGCTGGAGCAGATCCAGCTCTGGCTCCGCCAGCGCCACCACCACCACCACGAGGGCCACATTGGCAACGGCGGGCCGCTCAAGCAGGCTCTGACGCGGCTCCAGGGCCGCCACAGCCGCCCGGCCAGCAGGCCAGTCGATGCCATCCACCCAAACGCGATCCCCAACGGCGATGGTTTGGCCGCTTTTGCCAAGGCGGGTGCGCCGGGTGCACAAAAGTCGACTCAGGCCAGTGGGCCCTAGCTGATCCAGTTCCACCCAGCAGTAATTGGCCAACAGGGCCACCACCTGCCCAATTAGGCGCAATGGCCCAGGCTCAACCCCCATGACAACGAACCTGCAGCCGCACGGCCCCTTGTTGCTCCGGGTGATCGCAGCAGGTAACCCCATGACCTGCGCTCTCCAGCCCCTGGGTCACCTGCTGCTGGGGCTCTCCCCGATCTAGGTCCACCTGCAGGATCTGGCCAGGAACCAAACGCTCCAGGGCCAGCTTGGTGCGAATGAAGTTGAGCGGACAAGCGATGCCACGCAGATCGAGCTGGGCATCTGGGTTGCCGTCTGCCCAACTGGCGCTCAACCGAAGAGGCCCCCAAACAAGCCGCTTTTATGGGGATGCTTGTGGCCCTTGTTGGTGTGGTGGCCGGCCAGCTGCTCCAGCAACTCCCGCTCCTCAGCATTGAGCTTGGTGGGCAGCTGCACCTTGATGCTAACCAGGTGGTTGCCTCGAGCCACCGGATTGCCCAGCTTGGGCACCCCCTTGCTCTGCAGGGTGAGCACCGCTCCGGGCTGGGTACCGGCTGGAATCTCCAACGACTCCTGGCCGTCCACCGTGTCTACCTCGATCGTGTCGCCCAAAATGGCCTGGAGGTAATTGAGCGTTACCTCCGAGTGGATGTTGATGCCATCGCGGCGCAAGCCAGCAGCCGATTGAACGCTCAGGAACACATAGAGATCGCCGGCGGGACCACCCCGCTGGCCGGCATTGCCCTCATTTGCCACCCGCAGCCGGGTACCGGAATCAACCCCAGCTGGGATGTTGATCCGCAGCTTTTTACGCACCTGCTGCAAACCTTGGCCACCGCAGGCGCCGCAGGGGTCGGCAATCACCTGGCCGCTGCCCTCACAGGTAGGACAAGCCGCCACCTGGGTAAAACTGCCGAATGGGGTGCGGGTGGCCCGACGCACCTGGCCGGCGCCGCCACAGGTGCCGCAGCTTGTGGGTCCACTGCCCGCCTTGGCCCCGGACCCCTGGCAGGTACTGCAGGTTTCGAGATGGCGAACCTGCACCTCCTTCTCGATACCAAACACCGCCTCTTGGAAGTTGATGGTGAGGTCGAGGCGCAGGTCATCGCCTTGACGGGGACCACGCCGCCGTGGACCCGCTCCAGCACCCGCCCCCCCAAAGCCACTGAAGAAGGTCTCAAACAGGTCGGCAAAGCCGCCCATGTCGCCCATATCAGGCGCGCCGCCGCCGCCTAGGCCCGCCTCACCAAACTGGTCGTAACGGGCGCGAGTCTGGGGATCGCTGAGCACCTCGTAGGCCCGGCCGATCTCCTTGAATTTGTCTTCAGCCCCAGGATCTTTGTTGACATCCGGGTGGTACTGACGGGCCATCCGCCGGTAGGCCCGCTTCAAAGTGTCTGGATCGGCGTCGCGGGCAGTGCCGAGCAGGTCGTAATAGTCGGCCATCAGCCGTCCTGCTCCTCAGCCTGGCCATTCTCAGCTGCTTGGGGGCCAGCGGGGACGGCGCCGGAACCAGGCCCCATCGACACCTTGACCAGGGCGTGGCGCAGCACCCGACCGTTTAGGTGGTAGCCGCGCTGCAACTCCTCGATCACCACATCTTCGGCATGAGCCTCGCTGGGTTCACGCAAGACCGCCTCATGCAAGCTGGGATCGAAGGGTTCACCCTCTACCCGCATCGGTGAAACCCCAAGCTGCTTGAACACATCCACTAGCTGCTTGTACAGGCCCTGATAGCTGCGATGCAGCGCCTGGGCTTCCTCATGCTGGGGATTCAGCTGCTGCCTTGCCCGGTCGAAGTTATCGACCACCGGCAAAATCTCACCCAAGGTGGAGCAGGTGATCTGTAGGCGCAGGTCTTCGCTGTCGCGGCTCTGGCGCTTGCGGAAGTTGTCGAAGTCGGCAGCCAGACGCATGTATTGGCCGTTAAGGGCCTCATGCTCTGCCTTGAGTGCCGCCAGCTGGCCAGCCAGATCGGAACCCTGATCAGAAATCTGGTGAGAGCCGGCCTCCTTTCCAGCCTCCATCTCCGAAGTAGCCGGAATCTCGCTGGGATCAGCGGCCTGGGGGGCCCCAGCTCCCAGGTTGCTATCACCGCTCATCGAGGTGTCACCGCTCATGGCTGACAAGGTCGGACTTTGGTTCTAGACATGTTGAAGCGCCGGGCCTACCTCCCACAAGCGGCGGAAGCCCGCACCTTCTGGCTCCATGACCCTCACCCCTTCCCGCCCCGTCCCTGAAGCCAGCAGCGAAGAGCAGCAACGTCTGGAGGTGGAGCTGCTGGTTGGTGAGCCGGTGCTGCAAGCAACCGAGTTGCAGGCCCTTGGTCAAGACTTACTTTTTACGGGCAAAGGGCTGCCAGAGGCCCGCTGGCGCGAACTGGGCGCCTTGCCCCTTCAAGAAGCCAAAGGGAGATTGGTAGTTGCCGTACCTAGCAACTGGGGGGCCCAGCAGCGCCAGAATTTAAGTGAGGAATTGCAACGTGCCGGCTTCAACGCGGAGCTGAAGTTGGCGTTGGCGACAAATCTCGCAACTGCGCTCACGGCAAAAGCACCAACTCCCTCTCCCGCAGCCTCCAAGCCGGCCCAACCGCGACCACCTGCAAGCTTTAACCCCCCCCGCTCCCTAACCAAAGACCTAGGAATCCCTGGCACCTCCGAAGGGCAGCTGCAGGAGGTTGCCGATGTCGAAGATCTGGAGGGCACTGCTGCTGGCAGCAGCAGTGCCAATGCGTCACCAATCATCAGCCTGGTGGACAGAATCCTGATCGAGGCGCTCACCTTGGGGGCCAGTGATATTCACGTGGAACCCCAGGAAAACACCCTGGGAATTCGCTTTCGCCTCGACGGTGTGCTGCAGAAGCACTTCGAGGACCTCCCAAAGAGCCTGACGCCAGCCGTCACATCACGCATCAAAATCATGGCGGATCTGGATATCGCCGAGCGACGATTGCCTCAAGACGGCCGCATAAGGCGCATGTTCCGCGGCCGCAAAATGGATTTTCGGGTAAGCACTTTGCCCAGCCGAAATGGTGAAAAAGTATGCCTGCGCCTACTTGACAGCGGCGCTACTCAGCTCGGCCTAGAAACCCTAATCACCGATGCGGATGCAAGAAAAACCCTGCGAGAGCTGGGATCTAAACCCTACGGAATGATTCTGGTGACAGGCCCGACCGGCTCGGGCAAGTCAACCACCCTCTACGCCCTACTGGCTGAGCGCAACGATCCAGGCATCAACATTTCCACGGTTGAAGACCCGATTGAATACACCCTGCATGGCATCACCCAAACCCAAGTAAATCGAGAGAAGGGGCTCGATTTCAGTATGGCGCTACGTACCTTTATGCGACAGGACCCTGACGTTTTGCTGGTGGGGGAAACCCGCGACTTGGAGACGGCCAAAACGGCGATCGAGGCCGCACTTACTGGCCACCTAGTGATGACCACCCTGCACTGCAACGACGCGGCCAGCGCCATCGCCCGCCTCGATGAAATGGGTGTGGAGCCCTTCATGGTGAGCGCATCACTGCTGGGCATCGTGTCCCAGCGGCTGCTGCGTCGGGTGTGTTCGGCTTGCAGAATTAGTTACACCCCCAATCCGGAAGAACTGGCCCGTTTTGGTCTGTTGAGTAGCCACGAAACCACGGTGACCTTCTTCAAGGCCAACACCCAGAACCGCAACCAGGAAGGCTGCTGCCCTGCTTGCAACGGTGCCGGCTACAAAGGAAGAATCGGTGTCTACGAAATCCTACGGATGACGGATACCTTGGCAGCAGCTGTCGCCAAGAGGGAACCCACAGATGTGCTGCGGCGAATGGCGCTTGAAAACGGCATGAAAACCCTTTTGGGCTACGGGCTGCACTTAGTGCGCGAAGGTCACACAACCCTGGCCGAGGTCGAACGGATGCTGCTCACTGATTCAGGCCTGGAAGCTGAACGCCGCTCTAAGTCACTAAGCACCCTCACCTGCAGCAACTGCGGCGCCGGGCTCCATGACGACTGGCTTGAATGTCCCTACTGTCTAACTAGCCGCTGAGGGTCCCATGGCCGTAATGATTGAAGACTTGATGACCCAGCTTGTAAAGGATGGCGGCAGTGATCTCCATATCAGCGCCGGCCAACCTCCCTATGGAAGGTTCAGCGGTCAACTAAGGCCCATACACGATGTTTCCCTAGACGAAGAAAGCTGCAATAAACTAATCTTCTCCATGCTAAATAATGCCCAGCGCAAGCAGCTAGAGCAAACCTGGGAATTAGATTGCGCCTATGGCCTTAAAGGGATCGCCCGCTTCAGGGTCAATGTTTATCGCCAGAAGGGTACCTACGCCGCCTGCCTGCGAGCCCTTTCCAACACCGTACCTACCCTGGAAAGCCTAGGGCTACCACCGATTGTGGAGGAAATGAGCCACATGCCCAAAGGGCTGATTCTCGTAACAGGCCCCACCGGCTCTGGCAAAACCACAACCCTGGCGGCAATGATCGAGCATATAAATCAAACCCGGGCAGAACATATATTGACCATTGAAGACCCGATTGAATTCACATACAGACCAGTAAAAAGTGTCATCCACCAGCGCCAGCTCAACGAAGACACCCGCAGCTTTGCCAATGCCCTAAAGGCAGCCCTTCGGGAAGATCCCGACGTAATCCTGGTGGGCGAGCTTCGAGACCTCGACACCATCCAGTTAGCAATTACGGCAGCAGAGACCGGTCACCTGGTATTGGGCACCCTGCACACCAGTTCGGCCGCCCAAACCGTGGACCGCATGGTGGATGTTTTTCCCCCCAGCCAACAGAATCAGATTCGGGTGCAGCTAAGCAGCAGCCTTGTGGCCGTTTTTGCCCAAACCCTGTGCAAGCGCCACAATCCAAGCCCCGGCCAATCTGGTCGAGTCATGGCTCAGGAGATCATGATCAATACACCAGCCACCGCAAACCTGATCCGGGAAGGTAAAACCGCCCAGCTTTACTCTGCAATTCAGACAGGTGGTCAACTATCAATGCAAACGCTGGAAAAAGCCCTTGGGGATCTAGTGCTCAGCAACCAAGTCATGATGGATGAAGCCCTTTTGAAAACCTCAAAGCCTGACGAGCTCATACGTTTAGTCAAGCAACTGAGCTGATTCACCACTAGGAACTCCTAAGCCATGCCTGCCTTCGTTGCCACCTGCATCAATCCTCGAGGCAAGTCATTCCTTGTAGATATCGAGGCAACCGATCCGGCCCACGCTAAGCGCAGCTTGAGGCTGCGAGGCATCCGAGCCACCGAAATCAAGGCCAAGCCGAAAACCACGGCGACGGGATCAAGTGCCGCAGCCCAACTAAGTGAAAAACTCAAATTCTCCAAACTCAATGAACTGCTAGAGGCAAAACCTGGCATCAAGGATAAAGCTGTATTTGCCAGCAAGATGTCGGCCCTTGTCAATGCTGGCGTGCCAATTGTGCGCAGCATCGACCTAATGGCATCTCAACAAAAGATGCCCCTGTTCAAACGGGCCCTGCAATCGATCAGCCTGGAGGTAAACCAGGGGATCTCCCTGGGCGAAGCCCTACGGCGCTGGCCCAAAGTATTTGACAAGCTCAGCATCGCCATGGTGGAGGCGGGGGAAGCCGGCGGTGTGCTGGATGAATCCCTAAAGAGACTGGCAAAACTGCTTGAGGACAACGCCAAGCTGCAAAACCAGATCAAAGGGGCCATGGGCTATCCGGTGGCTGTGTTGTTCATCGCCATCTCAGTCTTTCTGGGAATGACAATCTTCATCATTCCCACCTTTGCCGGTATTTTTGATGGCCTAGGCGCCGAACTCCCCTGGTTCACTCAGATGATGGTGGACCTCAGCAGCTTACTGCGCTCAACCTTTTCTCTATATCTGGTATTAGGACTTATTGCCGGGGTATTTCTGTTTGGCAAGTTTTATGCCACACCGATAGGCCGGCGGCGAGTAGATGCCCTTGTGCTCAAGCTCCCCCTGTTTGGCGAATTGATTCAAAAAACAGCAACGGCCCAGTTCTGCCGAACCTTTAGCTCCCTAACGCGCGCGGGGGTGCCCATTTTGATGTCACTTGACATAGTTAGGGAAATCACAAATAATTCCATTATCTCAGATGCAATTAGCAATAGCCGCCAAGACGTGTTGCAGGGAATTCCGTTAAGTGTGGCGCTTGGACGCATGAACGTATTTCCTAATATGTCTATCAGCATGCTCTCCATCGGCGAGGAAACAGGCGAAATGGACGCCATGCTCTCCAAGGTGGCTGACTTTTATGAAGACGAAGTGGAAGCCACCGTCAAGGCACTTACCTCCATGCTGGAGCCCGCCATGATCGTGCTTGTCGGCGGCATTGTGGCCTCAATCCTGCTGGCTATGTATCTACCGATGTTCTCGGTGTTTGATCAGATCAAATAACTCTCAGCCAAAGCCTGGCCGGCCAGCCAGCCGCTGCTCCAGCAGTGCTGGAAGTTGAACCCCCCCGTCACCCCGTCCACATCCAAAAGTTCACCCACCAAATAAAGACCAGGCTGCTGGCGACTCTCCATCGTCGCCAGGTTCACCTCACCTAGAGGAATGCCCCCTGCCGTCACGAATTCTTCGCCGAAGGGGCCCCGCCCGGTAATGGCCAGCCGGGTATCACGCAACGCCGATACCAACAGCTGCTGGTGCCGCTTAGCAAGGTCAGCCCAGCGCTGCTGAGGGTCTAGGCCATGGCGCTGCAACAGGGCCAGCCATAGGCGCCGGCTGAGGGCGGGCCAGGGGCGCCAGTTGGCTAGTTGCCGCTTGGCCTGGTCTCGCTTGGCCTCGGCAAACAAGCCCTCAAGATCCTGCTGGGACAAGCCACCACTCCAATCAAGGCGCAGCTCACCCCGATAGCCACTGGCCTTGAGGGCGCGGGCAGCAAAAGCCGTGAGCCGCAGGGTGGCTGGACCGGACAGACCCCAATGGGTGATCAGCACCGGGCCCCGCTGGCGAAAAGGCTGGGCAGCCCGAGCGGCCTGGGGCTCCTGCGGCAGGTGCAAAGCCAGCTCCACCGGATCCATCACCACTCCGGCCAGCTCCAGCAGGGGATCGCCAGCCAGGGCCAAAGTGAATAGGGAGGGCACAGGCGCCACCAGCCCATGGCCTAGGGCCGCCGCCAGCTGGCGGCCGCTGGGATGGCTGCCGGTGGCAAGCACCAACCGATCGGCTCTGATCGCCCCGCCGCCCCGCACCAGCAGGTCAAAACCACCGGCAGCAGCTGCCGCGGCCCGCTGCAAGCTCACCCCCGTGTGCAGCTCCACCCCAGCCTGGAGGGCCGCTCGGCGCAAAGTGGCTGCCACCGATTCGGCACGATTTGAGCGGGGAAACAGGCGGCCGTCCGGCTCCTCCACCAGCTCGAGGCCATGGTCAGCAAACCAAGCGACGGCATCGCCGGGAGCAAAGCGCGAAAAGGGACCCCGCAGGGCTTGGCCGCCCCGGGGATAGTGCCCCACCAACGCCCGAGGATCCCAGCAGGCATGGGTGACATTGCAGCGCCCACCGCCACTGATCAACACCTTGTTCAACGGCTCGTTGGTGGCTTCCAGCAGGGCGATATCGCCAAGGCCGGCCTCAGCAGCACAGATGGCGGCCATGAACCCGGCGGCACCGCCACCGGCCACGACAACTGCAGCATGAATTGGCAGCATGGGGAGATGGGCCAGATCGATCCAGCCAGTTATCGCTTCAGTGTGGCCCCGATGATGGACTACACGGATCGGCACTTCCGGGTGCTGATGCGGCAGATCAGCAGGCGCAGCCTGCTTTACACCGAAATGGTGGTAGCCCAGGCCCTGCACCACGCCAGGCAAGCACCTGATGCCAGCGCACCGGGGGGGCGGCTGGAGCGCCTACTGGGCTTCGATCCGATCGAAAAACCCCTAGCCCTGCAAGTGGGCGGCGACGATCCTGGCTTGCTGGCTGAGGCCGCTGCCCTGGCGGCTGAATGGGGCTACGACGAAATCAACCTGAATGTGGGCTGCCCCAGCGAGAAGGTGCAAAAAGGCCGCTTTGGGGCCTGTCTGATGGCCGATCCTGACCAGGTGGCCCGCTGCGTTGCCGCCATGGCCGCCGCCTGCCCCTTGCCGGTAACGGTGAAACACCGCATCGGCATTGATGAGCGCGACTCATACGCCGAGTTGCTGGCCTTCGTGGATGCGGTGGCGGCAGCGGGGGCCCAGCGCTTTTCAGTACACGCGCGCAAAGCCTGGCTGGAGGGGCTCGATCCCAAACAGAACCGAACGATCCCGCCCTTGCGCTACGACGTGGTGCACGCCCTCAAGCGCGATCGACCGCAACTGAGCATCGAGTTAAACGGCGGTCTGGAAAGCCTGGACGACTGCGTGCAGCAGCTCGAATTGGTGGACGGGGCCATGGTGGGTCGAGCTGCTTATGCCCATCCCCTCCAGTGGAGGCAGGTGGACCAGCAGATCTACGCCGACGACAGCCAGCCGCTGGCCACAGCCTCCAGCGTGGTGGGGGGTTTGGTTGCCTACGCCGAGCAATGGCGCAGTCGGGGCGGGCGGCTGTGGCCCATCGCCCGCCACCTAGTACATGTGGTGGAGGGGGTAGGCGGCGCCAAACGCTGGCGCCAGCAACTCACCGAAAAAGCAGGGGCAAGGGACGCAGATGCTGGCGTTCTGGCAGCCGCGGCCCTATCCCTGGCAGAGCGGGGCTACTAGCCCTCGGCACCACCGTAGAAGTCGCCACCACCGCTATCGCCACCGCCACTGCGGCGGCGGCGGGTGCGCCCAGCGTCGAAGCTGTCGCCACCAGCAGGATTGCCAGCGCCATAGCTCCGATCTTCCCAGCCGCGGGCACCAGATCCCCGATCGCCGCCACCCTCATAACCGCCGCCACCGCCTGCTCCACCACCACCACCGCCTCCTCCGTAACCGCCGCCACCGCCGCCATAACCACCCCGGCGCGGGCCACCACCACCAGCTCCGCCGCCGCCGCCGGTGCGAGGCTCGGCTTTGTTGATGCGCAGGGGACGACCCATCAGCTCAGCACCCTGCAATGCCTCAACGGCCTTTGCCTCTGCTGCTTCATCGCCCATCTCAACAAAGGCGAAACCGCGCTTGCGCCCGGTATCCCGTTCAAGGGGTAGGGAACAGCTAGACACCTCACCGAAGGGTGCAAACAATTCCGCCACGTCTTCCTGCTCAGCGCGGAAGGGAAGGTTGCCGACAAAAATACTCACGAACTGAAGATCGGCCGCGGGACCGATGCATGTGGGCCAATGGGCCACTAACCGATCCACCCTAAGACGACTGACGAAAGCTGGCTGCTCTCAGCAGGCAAGTCGCATCCGAATTTGCTGCAACTGCTGCTCAACCTGGTCAAAGCCCGTGCCCCCCTCGCTGCGCCTGGCCGCCACCACCTGCTGGGGAGTAATGGCCTCATAAATGTCGGCTTCAAAGGCAGGGTGCAGCTGCTGCCAGCGCCCTAGGGGCAGGTCGCGCAGCAGGATTCCCTCAGCCAGGCAGCCCTTCACCAGGCCGCCCACCAACTGGTAAGCCTCGCGGAAGGGCACCCCCTTAGCCACCAGGTAGTCGGCCACATCAGTGGCGTTGGAGAAATCCGCCGCCACTGCCGCCTCCAGGCGCTGGGGCCGAAACTCGAGCCCCTCTTCAAACAGAATCGCCATCGCCTCCAGGCAATCGAGGCAGGTACGCACCCCGTCAAACAGGGCCTCCTTGTCTTCCTGGAAGTCCTTGTTGTAGGCGAGGGGCAGGCCCTTGATCATGGTCAGCAAACCCATCAGGTGGCCAAACACCCGGCCGCTCTTACCCCGCACCAGCTCGGGCACATCAGGGTTCTTTTTCTGGGGCATCAAGCTGCTGCCAGTCGCACAGCGGTCGGTGAGGCCGATAAAGCCAAACTCTTCGCTGGCCCAGAGAATCACCTCCTCACTGAGCCGGCTTAGGTGCACCAGCACCAAGCTGGCGGCAGCCATGAACTCGACCGCAAAGTCCCGATCACTAACCGCATCGAGACTATTGGCGTAGATGGTGTCAAAGCCCAACTCGGCGGCGGTCTGGCGCCGATCGATGGGCACCGGCGTGCCCGCCAGGGCCGCGGCCCCCAGGGGACAGATATTCACCCGGCCGCGCACGTCTGCCAAACGGGCCCGGTCCCGCTCGGCCATCTCGATGTAAGCCAGTAGGTGGTGGGCCAGACACACCGGCTGGGCCCTCTGCAGGTGGGTGTATCCGGGGATTAAGACCGTGCTATGCAACTCGGCCTGAGCCAGCAGGGCCCGCTCAAAGCGCAACAAGCCCCCGTCAATGGCATCAATTTGGCCGCGTAGCCACAGACGCAGGTCGGTGCCCACCTGGTCGTTGCGACTGCGGCCGGTGTGCAGTTTCTTACCCAGGGGGCCGAGTAACTCAATCAGACGCCGCTCAACGGCGAAGTGCACATCTTCAGCCTCCAGGCCGGGGTTGAACTCGCCCCTGGCTGCCTCAGCTCTCACATTCTCCAGGCCCTCGATCAACTGGGCCGCCTCGCTCTCGCTGATCACAGCGCAACTACCCAACATGCGGGCATGGGCGATGGAGCCGTCCAGGTCTTGCTGCAGCAGGGTGATGTCAAAACCGATCGAAGCGTTGAAGCGCTCGATCGCCGGATGCAGGCCCTGCTCGAAACGCTGGCTCCAGGTAGACGCAGTGGAATCAACAGCCATTCGGGGCTCGGCGGGCGGCGCTAGGCAGGTAATCAGCTTGGCAGGGAGGGCAGCATCAGCTCCTCCTTCACCTTGAGCACCACCATCGAAGCGTCATCGTCGAGCTGCCGGTCTGCCCCCACGAAGCGATCGAGCCGGGCAAACAGCTGGTCGAGAATCCCCTGAGCGCCGATGCCGGAGCGGCAGGCCACCTGCAGCTGAAGCACCAACCGCTCCTCGTCGAAGCGCTCGCCGCTGAAGCCAGTGGCCTCAGTCACCCCATCTGTGTAATAGAGCAGCACATCGCCTGGATCCAGCACGATCTGCTCAAGACCGTAATCGGCTTCGCTCTGCAAACCAATCAGCAGACCTGGGGCATCAAGGCGCTCCACCTGGTTGCGCTGGCGCCGCCAGATCAACGGCGGATTGTGGGCCGCATTGGCGTAGCGCAGCAGGTGGGTGCGGGGGTCGTAATCGGAATAAAAGAGGGTCACAAACCGGTGCGACTGGGCCAGGTCTTCCTGGGCCAGCTGGTTGAGGTCGTGAAGGATGCGCTCGGGGGAGTGGCCGCTCAGCACCTCGGCCCGCAACATGCCGCGCAGCATGGTCATCAGCAGGCTTGCCGGCACGCCTTTGCCCATCACATCGCCCATCACCAGCGCCCAGCGGGCCTGTTCGCGGCGGCGGCCCAGCAGCTGGGGGCGGGTGGGGATGAAGTCGTAATAGTCACCACCCACCTGGAAGGCGGGGCGGCAGCGGGCGGCCAGCTCAACGCCATCGATCACCGGACAGCGGTCCGGCAGCAGCTGGGCCTGGATTTCAGCACCGATGCTGAGCTGGCGATCGAGCCGCTCGTGGCGCCGCATGGTCTGGAGCAGGGCCTCGTTTTCCAGAGCCACGGCGGCAAGGTCGGCCACCAGCTGCAGGTGGCGGCGATGCACCTCGCTCCAGGCAAAGCCCTGCCGATTGCTGAAGATGTAGAGGCGGCCTCGCTGGAGGCTGCGGGAAACCACCGATGTGGCAACCACCTGGGCTTCGCCCAGCAACCGGCCCACCCGCTGATCAAGCAAGGCCGCCACAGCCGCATCACCGCTGAGAGCTGCCAAATCCCCATCCGCCAACGCCGCCAGCTGGCGCACCAGCTCGGCGCAGGGCTCGGCAGGCGTGGCCTGCAGATACTCGCGCCAGAGGCGGCCATCCTCGTGGAATACCACCAGCACTGCCCCCTCGGCTTCCACCAGCCGGGCCGCCACCAGCGGCACCAGCTCCAGAAAGCGACCCAGATTGGTGAAACTGCGCAGGGCAAAAGCCAAGGAAGCCAGCAGCTCCTGGTTGCGCCGCTGCTCGCGGCTGAGGCTATCGAGCAGTTGCCGCAGCGAGGCTGCAGCCGACAACAGGGCCGGACCCTGGGGAGAAACCGGATGGGGGGGCGGCTTGTTGCTCACCGATTGGGCACGGTGCGGCCGCAGCGGTTTCGCAAGATAGCGGCGAAGCGGGCAAGTGCCCTACCGGCCAAGGCAAGCAGGACCTCAGCGAGCCAGCAAGGCCTCAACAAACTCAAAGCTGTTGAAGGGGCGCAAGTCGCGAATACCCTCACCAGCGCCAATGAAACGGATTGGCAGCCTGGCTTCAGAGGCGACGGCCAGGGCCACACCACCACGGGCGCTGCCATCGAGCTTGGTGAGCACCACGCCGGTTAGTCCGGCGGCCTTGGCAAAAGCCATGGCCTGACGCAGGCCATTCTGACCCTGGCTGGCATCCAGCACCAAAAGCGACTCCACCACCGCCTCCGGCGCCAGCTTGTCGACAATCCTGCGCACCTTGCTGAGCTCCTCCATCAAGTTGTGCTTGGTCTGCAGGCGGCCAGCCGTGTCCACCAACACCAGCTCAGTGCCCTTGGCCTGGGCAGCACCGATGGCGTCGTAGACGACGGCCGCTGGATCCGCATTGGCGCTGGGATTGGAGATCACCGGCACCTTGCTGCGCTCACCCCACACCTGCACCTGCTGCACCGCCGCGGCCCGGAAAGTATCAGCAGCAGCGATCAAGCAGCTGTAGCCGCTGCGCACCGCCAAGTTGGCCAGCTTGCCGAGCGTGGTCGTCTTGCCCACGCCGTTTACCCCCACCAACAGCCATACGTTGAGTTGCTCGCGGCGGGGGGCTAGCAGGGGCTGGCCACTGGCCTCGATCGGTTGGTCGAGAATGGCGCGCAGCTGCTCCTTAAGGAAGCGCAGGCCTTCGGCGGGATCCACCACCTCCTGGTTGAGCCGCTGGCGCAGGGCACCAAGGGCCCGGTCGGTGGCCTCCACCCCAACGTCTGCCCGCAGCAGGGTGGTTTCCAGACCATCAACCACCTCTGGCGTAAGCGGGTCATCACCCAGGTTGTCGAGCAGCTGGGTGACCAAGCCCTGGCGGGTTTTCTCGAGGCCCTGGCGCAAACGAGTGAGCCAGTCGATCTCCTCAAGCGAAACCTGATCAACCCGCTTGCCCTGGGCCGCGAGTACCTCAGCCGACCAGGTGAAGGTGGCGTCGAAAGCGCCCAAGCTGGGCTCAGCTAGTTCGGGCGCTGCAGGGGCTTCAAGGGCGGGAGCTCCTGGAGCCGTGATCGCCTGTTGACGTTCGGCCCGCTGGGCCGCTGCCTGCTCCAGCAGGGAAAGGGGCGCGGCCACTGGAGTGGCCGGTTGGGCAACCTGCTGAGGATCCTGCTCAAGACCCTGTTCGGGCTGCTGGGTATTGATCAGTACAGGCTGTACAGAATCTGGAAGAGGGGGCTCAGTGGCAGATTCGGGCTCAAGCTGCCGCCGCTTTTGCTCCTCCTGCTGAGCCTTGAGGCGGGCGTAGGCCTGGCGGGCCCATTCGAGCGCCTCAGCGTTGGGATCGGAGGAAACCTCAACAGGCTGTTCTTGAGCCTGTTCTGGACCCTGACCCGAAACCTGTTCAGAAGCTGGCGGCGGGGTTGCTGATGGGTCAGCTGGGGATGGGCCGGTGCGATTAAACCAGTCGTAAACCATGGCTTGCTCAGGCCTCCGCCGCGGAACGAGCTGCCGTAAAGCGCCGCAGCACCCCGTTGATCATGCGGCGGCCCTGCTCATCGCTATAGCGATTGGCTAACTCCACGGCTTCGTTACAGGCCACAGCAGGGGGGGTGCGGAAGCTCTCGAGGTCTACGGCTGCCAGCCGCAGGATGTCCCGATCGATGCGGGGCAGGCGAGTAAGACGCCATCCCTCCATCACACGATCCAGTCGCTCATCAATCGCCTGACGGTCGCGCAGCACGGCCTCGACCCGGGCAATGGCGCCTAGGCGAACCTCATCTTGGTCGGCCAGCATCAGCAGCCGGGGCAACTCCAGGCTTGCAGAAAGGCGGTTAAGGGCCTGTTCAGCCGCGACCAGGCCGGCGTTGAGGTGCTGGCGCACCCGGGGCAACTGCTGCTCACCCTGCTCCTGCAACTCGCTATCAAGCAGTTGCTGCTGGGCGGCCTGCAAGTCTTCGGCGGAGCGATCCAGGGACTCACGCACGTCCTGGCTGAGGGTGGCGAGCACCTGCTGCAACAGGCCCTCCATGCCAGTTGGCAAGGCCGGGGCAGACGAGCCGCGATCACTGGTCTGACCAAGCATCAGCAGGGCCAGTTCACGGGAGAGGGTGCGGCTCTGCATCAGGTGGGTTCTGCCTCAGGAAAGTTGGGGGGTGCGCAGCTGGGCCAGCAGGCTGGAGAAGCTGCGATTGGGGGTGGAGCGCTCGTCGGGGTTGACGATGCCGGCGGAAATGATCGTGCGGAAAGCATCCTCCACCGAGATCTCGATATCCTTAACAGAACCCTCTGGCACAACGGTGTACCAGCCGGTGGTTGGATTCGGCGCAGTGGGAATGAACACACTCAGCATGGGCTCAGTGAAGCCTGCCTGCAGGGCAGAGCCGATCGCGCCAGTCACAAAGCCCAGGGCGTAGAGACCCTCGCGGGGATACTCCACCAGCACGACCCGACGAAACTTGCTGGAGTTGCCCTGGAGGAAAGTTTCCAGCAGCTGCTTGAGGGTTTTGTAAACCGAGCCAGCTAGGGGGATGCGCAGCAGAGTCCCTTCGCCAAACTCAAGCAGCCAGCGACCAACAATGTTGCGGGCCATCAGGCCGATCAACAGGATGCCGAGCAGGGGCACCAGTAGACCAACGCCCAGGTTGATCAGCTCCTGCAACACCGGATTGAGGGTATTGAAGGGATTGAACTGCTTAGGGATAGAAGTGAGAAACGCCAGCACGAAACGGCTAACCGTGGTGCCCAACCAGATCGTGGTTGCCAGTGGAATCACCACCAGCAAACCAGCGATCAAATCGTTCTTAAGATCGGATTGAAGCCGATCCCCTAGGGGCTGATCCGATCTGGGGCTGGATTGAACCAAGTGACAATCCGGAGATCCGGCCTGCAGCAATCTGCTTTCAACTTAGCCAGCCGTCCTCACAGCAGGGCCACTAAGGCCAAAAGCACGAAGCCGATAGCCAGCACCACCGCTGTGCCGGTGCCCACGAAGCGACGCTGCTGAATGGCCAGATCACGACCCAAACGGGCCTGGCCAAGTTGCTGCTCAGCACGCTGAAGCTGGGGTTTGATCTGAGTGTCGATGACCCTGCGAGCCTTCTGCTTTTTAATCTCCGAACTATCGGTGGCAGGGAGCTGGCCGCTCTGCTCGCCCTGGGCAACCAACTGATCGATGAAGGCGGGATCTTGAAGCTGCTGCTTCTGGCGCTCTAGCTCGCTGGTCTGCTGGGCGAGGGCGGCATCGGCCTGCATGGCCTGCTGCTCAAGGTTCTGGGTGGAAGTGATCGACAGAGGAACAGCAACCACCATCGCCAACGCCAGCAAGCCGGAGAGCACCACCACGCTCCAGCGGAGCGGGGTACGCCCGGCGGCGGGATGGTCGAGGCGACTACCGAGCAACATCAGGAGCAGGCCCACCAGGGCGATCGGCGCCTCGCCAACTAGGCGATCGGCGAACATGGCTCGGAACGGCTCCAGAGCCCAGTTCCAGCTGGCCAACATGGCTAAAAGGTGCAACCCGAAGATCACGACCAGGGTGAGACCGAGCCAGCGCAACAGGTGGCCCAGGCGGCCGAAGGAAGCAGTGCTCACAGAAGGGTCTCGCGGCAGATTTAGACAACGGCGCAACTGTACGGGCGATGACGCTGCACGCCCACCACGACCTTGCACTCCGTCTAAAACAGCAAGCCCAGCAGCTTGGGTTTGACCCGGTGGGCCTCGCCGCCGTACCAGCCGGAGAGCGCCTAGAGCTGCGCACGGCGGCCCTGGAGCGCTGGCTTGCAGCGGGATATCAAGCCGACATGGCTTGGATGGCCGACCCGCGCCGGCGCGCGGTGGAGCAGCTACTGCCCGGGGTGCGCAGCCTGCTGGCGGTGGGCCTCAACTACTACGTGGAGGCCGATCGGGCACCGGGGGCGCTCAAGGTGGCCCGCTACGGCTGGGGGCGGGACTACCACCGGGTGATCGATGGCCGCCTGCGCCAGCTGGGTCGCTGGTTGGAGCAGCAGGTGCCTGGGGTGGGCTGGCGGGCCTGCGTCGACAGTGCACCGCTGATGGATAAGGCCTGGGCCGAGCAGGCCGGCCTGGGCTGGATTGGCAAAAACGGCAACCTGATCAATCGCGAGCGTGGCTCCTGGCTACTGCTGGGCCACCTGCTCACCACCTTGGAGCTGCCTGCCGATGCTGCCGCCACACCCCTTTGCGGCAGCTGCAGCCGCTGCCTGCCTGCCTGTCCCACCGGCGCCATCACCGAGCCCTTCGTGGTGGACAGCCGCCGCTGCCTGGCCTTTCACACCATCGAAAACCGCGATCCCGAACTGCCGCAAGCGATCACCAGCAAATTGGAGGGCTGGGTCGCCGGCTGCGACATCTGCCAGGACGTGTGTCCCTGGAATCAACAGCCGCTGCGAAGCAGTGAAGATCCGGATCTACAGCCCCGGCCCTGGCTGCTGAACCTGCAGGCCGAGGAAGCCCTGGGGTGGAGCGACGCCGACTGGGATACCAAGCTGCGAGCCTCGGCCCTGCGCCGACTCAAACCCTGGATGTGGCGGCGCAACCTGCGGGCCAGCCGGAGCGGCACTGCCTAGGCTGGCCAAACCCGTCTCCCCGTAATGGCTCCGCGCTGGTCGCGCCCTGATTTCAGAACTGCCCTGCTGCCCGCTGCCCTCGGGCTGCTGCTGACAGCGGGGCTGCCCGCCCGGGCGTTGGTGCCCTACGTGTACGTGCCCCAACGGCAGGAACTCGAAGCTGCCGGTCTGGGCATCGCCCAGGCGGCGGCCCGGCTGCTGCGACTTGGTCAAGCCAAGGACGCCGCCAGGCTGGCTGCCCTGACTGTGCAGCTGCTACCAGAAGATCCCCGCGGCTGGGTGTTGCTGGCTGAGGCCCAGCTGCGCAGCAACCAGCTTGAACAGGCCGGCACCTCATTGGCCAAGGCCAAGAAACTCGATTCAAGCAACCCTGGAATCTGGTTTGCCGAGGGTTCCCTAGCCCTACGGGCCGGCAAACCCAGTGAGGCCATCGGCCTGTTGGAGCAAGGCCTGAAACTGGATAAGCGCAACGCCGGCGCCTATTTCGACCTGGGCAACGCCCGCATCCTGCTAGGCCAGAGCGGCCAAGCCTTGGCTGCCTTTGAGCGGGCCTCTTCCCTGCGCAAAGGCTTCTGGGAAGCCCTCAACAACCAGGGGCTGGTGTTGTTCGAGCAGGGCAATAAAAAGGCGGCTATCAGCCGCTGGCGCGAGGTGTTGAAGATCAAGCCAGATGCGGCTGAACCAACCCTGGCCCTGGCTGCCAGTCTGTTTGCCATCGGTCCGGAAAATCGCAGCGAAGCTGTCGAATTGGTTGGCAAGGCCCTCGACACCGAACCCAACTACGTGCTCGACAGCCACCAGAAGGACCAGCTCTGGGGACCGAAGCTACGCAGCAGCACCGCCGAACTCTTCAAGCTGGCCGAACTCAAACCCGTGGTGGATCGGGCCCTTGCCAATGCCAGCCCGGAGGGCGAAAGCAGCGACGAGGAGTAGATGGGGAGGCCTGGACATCATCTGTAGGCTGAGCCCCAGCTTGCTGCCCCAGACCCCAACACCGGATGGCCGAGGAGCGATCAGGCGAATCCATCGGACCGGGCAACGACGCCCGCATCGAACCGATTGCGCTGCACCTGGAGATGCAGCGGTCCTACCTCGAATACGCCATGAGCGTGATCGTTGGCAGGGCCCTGCCGGACGCACGCGACGGCCTCAAGCCAGTGCAGCGCCGCATCCTGTTTGCGATGCACGAGCTGGGGCTCACCCCGGATCGCCCCTACCGGAAATGCGCCCGGGTCGTCGGCGACGTACTCGGCAAGTACCACCCCCATGGTGATCAGGCCGTCTACGACGCCCTGGTGCGCCAGGTGCAAACCTTCGCCAGCCGCCATCCCCTGCTGGATGGCCACGGCAACTTCGGCTCCGTCGACGACGACCCCCCGGCGGCGATGCGCTACACCGAAACCCGCCTGGCTCCGATCGCCAACGAAGCGCTGCTGGATGAAATCGGCGCCGACACCGTTGACTTCGCGGCCAACTTCGATGGCTCCCAGCAAGAGCCGACGGTGCTGCCAGCCCAGCTGCCCTTCCTGCTGCTAAATGGCTGCACCGGTATCGCCGTGGGCATGGCCACCAACATCCCGCCCCACAACCTGGGCGAGGTGGTGGATGCCCTGATCGCCTTAGTTCGCAAACCGGAGCTAAGCGATGAAAAGCTGCTGGAGCTAGTGCCCGGCCCGGACTTTCCCACCGGCGGCGAAGTGCTGGTGGGGCAAGGAGTCCGCGATACCTACCTCGTGGGCCGCGGCAGCATCCCGATGCGGGGAGTCGCCCACATCGAGGAGGTACAGCCCGGAAAGGGACGCCATCGCCGCGGCGCCGTGGTGATCACCGAGCTGCCATACCAGCTCAGTAAAGCCGGCTGGATCGAGAAACTGGCTGAGCAGGTAAACGACGGCAAGATCGGCGGCATCGCCGATATCCGCGACGAAAGCGACCGTGAAGGCATGCGGGTGGTAATTGAACTCCGCCGCGACGCCAACGCCGAAACCGTGCTGGCCGACCTGCAGCGCCGTACCGCCCTGCAAAGTAACTTCGGCGCCATCATGCTGGCCCTGGTAAACGGCCAGCCGGTGCAGCTGAACCTGCGGCGCCTGCTGCAGGAATTCCTGGACTACCGGGAACTGACCCTGATCCGCCGCACCCGTCACGCCCTCAAGCGCTGCGAAGACCGCCTAGAGGTGGTGGAGGGCCTACTAAAGGCGCTCCATGCCCTGCAGCAGGTGATCGCCCTGATCACCGCGGCGCCCGATGCCGCCAGTGCCCGGGCGGCCCTACAGGTGCAACTCGACCTGAGCGAGCGTCAGGCCGATGCGGTGTTGTCGATGCCCCTGCGGCGCCTCACGGGCCTTGAACAGGAAAGCCTGCGCAAGGAAGCTGCCGAACTGGCCGTGGAGCGGGAGCGACTGCGCCACCTGCTCGACGACCGCACCGTGATGCTCGACACCCTGGTGGCCGAACTCAAAGCCCTGCGCAAGCGCTTTGCCACGCCCCGGCGCACCCGGCTGGTGGAGGGCGGCGATGCCCTAGTGGCCCAGCGAGCCGCAGCCATCCGCCCCAACGCCGAACTGCAGCGCCAGCAAGCCTTTGGTGCCCTAGCCCCCGAAAGCCGGCTGCTGATCCAGGCCGATGGAGCCGTGAAAATCATTAGCTCCCAGATGCTGGGGCGCCTGCACCTTGATGAGGCAATAGAACTAGGGGAGCACCCCTCGCCAGCACGCTTAATCCTGCCGATCGCCGAGCAACCGCTGCTGCTGGCCTTCACGGGTAGTGGCCGGGTGGCCTTACTGCGCTGGGAATTCGCCGGTCAGCAACCGGGGAAGCTGGAGCGCTTCCTCCCCGACAGCATTGAAGGCGAAGCGGTGGTGCAGGTGCTTCCCCTACCCAGCCAAGGCAGCCTGGGACTGCTAAGCAGCGACGGGCGCTTCAAACGGCTGCCGATTGAGGAGTTTCAGGAACTGTCTGGCCGGGCCACCACCGTGCTCAAGCTCAAGGAGGGCGTGACCCTGCAGCGGGTGGTGGCCGGCCAGGAAGGAGACACCCTGGTGGTGGCGAGCAGCACGGGCCGCGTGCTGCGGCTAAGCCTCGATGAAACCCAGCTGCCCCTGATGGGGCGCGCTGCCCAAGGCCCCCTATTAATGCGCCTGTTGCCGGGTGAGCAGCTGGTGGGTGCCGCCTGCCTACCTGCAAAGGAAGCGGAAACCAACGACGCAAACCAAAGCACAGTGGTGCTGGCCACCGCCAGTGGGCAACTGAAGCGGCTGCTGGTGTCCAGCCTGCGGCCCTGTCAGCGGGGCGACATGGGTCAGATCGGCCTGCGGCTGCAAGAACGGGGCGATTACCTGGTCGACCTGCAAAGCCCAACCGGTACTGCGGTTGGAAGCGCCGTGCTGGGACTACTGACTGATAAGGGCTGGAGCTGCCGCATCGACCTAAACGAGCTGGAGGGCGAAGACACCAGCGGCACTGGAATCAACCTGAAGCTGCCCCAAGGACAGCAAATTCAAGAACTGATTCCTCTTATCAACTAACTGCCAATCAATTAACTGCCAAGGGAACCAAGCAGCCCTTAGAGCTCTTGCAGCACCTTGGCAGCGATGCCAGCCGGCTCAAGCATCAGCTTGCTGGAGCTCACCTGCTCGTCCATTTCGATGGGATAGGCACCGTCAAAGCAGGCGGTGCAGAAGTGGGAGGAATTGGCATGGGCCGCATCCACCATGCCCTGCTTGCTCAGGTAAGCGAGTGAATCGACGCCAAGGTGGGCGGCGATTTCTTCCAGGGTGAGGCGCGCAGCAATCAACTGGTCCTGGGTATCGGTATCGATGCCGTAAAAGCAGGGATGGGTGACTGGCGGCGAACTAATCCGCATATGCACCTCGGTGGCCCCTGCATCCCGCAGGGCTTGCACCAACTTGCGACTGGTGGTGCCCCGCACTATTGAATCGTCGATCACCACAACGCGCTTGCCGGCGAGCACATCTGGCAGGGGGTTGAGCTTCACTCTGATGCCGGCCTCCCGCATCGCCTGGGTGGGCTGGATGAAGGTGCGGCCCACGTAGCGGTTCTTGATCAAGCCATCAGCAAACGGGATACCGCTGAGCTGGGAGTAGCCAATCGCCGCCGGAATACCGGAATCGGGAACGCCGATGACGATGTCGGCTTCTACCGGTGTTTCACGGGCCAGGGCCTCGCCGATTCGCACCCTGTAGCTGTAGAGGGATTCGCCAAAAAAGCGGCTATCTGGCCGGGCGAAATAGATCATCTCGAAGACGCACAGCTTGGTGGGCTGCTCGCACCAACGGCTGCGGCTGGGTTCGGCTTGGCCTGGACGGAAATGGATGATTTCGCCGGGCTCCACATCGCCATCAAAGGCGGCTCCAATGATGTCTAGCCCGCACGACTCACTGCTCACCACCCACTGGGCTTGCTGCGTTTCACCGATATGACCAAACACCAAAGGCCTAATGCCATGGCCATCCCGGAGGGCGAAAAGGCCATCAGTGGTGCCGATCACCAGGCTGAAGGCACCGCGGCAGCACTCGGCAGCGGCCCTAATCGCCCCATCCCAATCCAGGCCGCGGTTCACGGCCTGCTGAATCGCAAAAGCGATCAGTTCGGAATCGGTGGTGGAGGTGAGCTCACTGGCAATGGACGCCAGGTCGTGGCGGAGCTCGGCTGCGTTGACCAAATTGCCGTTATGGGCAAGGGCGAAAGGACCAATGCGGGTGTTGAGCACCACCGGCTGGGCGTTGCAAACCTTGCTGCTGCCGGTGGTGGAATAGCGGTTGTGGCCGATGGCTAGATCGCCAGTGAGGCGCTCCAGCACGGCCTGATCAAACACCTGGCTCACCAGGCCCATGTCCTTGTGCAGGCGCACCTTGCGCTCTGCATCAAACACGGCGATACCTGCCGATTCCTGGCCCCGATGCTGCAGGGCGTATAGGCCGAAGTAGGTGAGGTTGGCCACCGGTTGCCCCGGCGCCAGCACGGCATAGACGCCGCAGGCTTCCTCGGGCTTGTCCGGACGCATCACCAGCACAGGCCCATCAACAATCACGGTGAAATTTCATTCTGCACGAGCGCCATCGCCCATTCGCCTCGGGATGGCCTGCTCGTAGCAGGCCTCCAATGCCGCCAGGCTCTGCTCAAGCAAAGGTTGGCCTGCTTGGCGAATTACCAGGCTGGCAGCAGCTGTAACCGCGCCAAGCCGCTCTGCCGGCACTTCAGCCAACGCCAGAGCCTGCTGCCAGGCGGCATCCTGATCGGCGGGCACGCTCACCAGGATGCGGGCACCACCCTCGGCAAACAGCAGCCGATCCAGCCGGGTGCTGCTGGCCGGGATCTCCAGCTCAGCCCCCAGAGGTATTAAAGCAATGGTGGCGATGCAGCACTCGGCCGCAGCCACCGCCAGGCCGCCATCGCTGAGGTCGTGGGCGGAAGCCACCAAGCCCTGGGCAATCGCTTGGCGCAGGAAGCCCTGAACCGAACGCTCCAGAACCAAATCAATCTCGGGCGGGCGCCCCGTGACGGCTCCATGCAGCCGCTCCAGATAGCTGCTGCCGGCCAGGCTCAAGCGGGGATCGGCGGGAGCCTCACCTGTTTCCAACGGCACCCCCAGCAGCCAGATGGCGTCGCCGGCCTGGCGCCAGGCCTGGCCGCGCACGTGCTCAAGGTTGTGCACCATGCCCACCATGCCCACCACGGGGGTGGGGTGGATCGGCTGCATGCGGCCATCGGGCAGGCGGGTCTCGTTGTAGAGGGAGACGTTGCCGCCGGTGACAGGGGTATCCAGGGCGCTGCAAGCAGCCGAAAGGCCGCGGCAGGCCATCGCCAGCTGCCAGTAGCCGGTGGGGGTTTCCGGCGAGGGGAAATTGAGGTTGTCCGTCACCGCCAGGGGCTCGGCGCCGACACAGCTGAGGTTGCGGGCCGCCTCGGCCACCGCCGCCATGGCGCCGCGCTCGGGATCGAGGGATACCCAGCGGTTAGGGCAGTCCACCACCGCCGCCACGCCACGGCTGGCTGCCGCCATGGCGCCCTCGCCCTGCTGGGGCCGCAGCCGCACCACGGCCGCATCGGCGCCGCCGGGGGGCACCACGGTGTTGGCCTGCACTTGGTGATCGTACTGGCGGTATACCCAGCGCTTGGAGGCGATGGTGGGGTCATCAAGCAGGGCCAGCAGGGCCCCATCCCAGCTGAAAGGCAACTCAGCTGGTAACTGGGTCTCGCTCCAGCGCCAGTGGGCCTGGATCTCAGCAGGCGGTTCGCTCAGCAATGTGTGGTGGTTGATCGGCGTGTCGTCCGCCAGGGCGCTGGCGGGAACCTCGGCCGCCACCTGGCCGTGCTGCAGCACCCGCACGATGTTGTCTTCCAGCACCCGGCCCACCACTGCTGCCTGCAGCCCCCAGCGCGTAAAGCGCGCCATCAGCGCCTGCTCCGTGCCGGGCTTGACCACAAACAACATCCGCTCCTGGGATTCGCTCAGCAAAAACTCGTAGGCGGTCATGCCGGCCTCGCGGGCGGGCACGCGGTCGAGATCCAGCTCAATTCCCAGCCCCCCCTTAGCGGCCATCTCCGAGCAGCTGCAGGTGAGGCCGGCGGCGCCCATATCTTGAGCCGCCACCACATCACCGCTCTGGAATGCCTCCAAGCAGGCCTCGATCAGTCCCTTCTCAAGGAAGGGATCGCCAACCTGCACGGCAGGGCGATCATCCAGGGAGGCATCGGTGAGCTCAGCGGAGGCAAAGCTGGCGCCGCCCATGCCGTCGCGGCCGGTGGTACTGCCCACGTACACCACGGGGTAACCCACTCCTTCAGCACCGGAGCAGACGATCTCCTCGGTTTCCATCAGCCCCAGGGCCATGGCGTTCACCAAGGGGTTGCCGGAGTAGCTGGGGTCAAACGCCACCTCCCCACCCACGGTGGGCACGCCCACGCAGTTGCCGTAGTGGGCGATGCCGGCCACCACGCCCTCCATCAGACCCACGTTGCGCTCGTCCTCCAAGGGACCGAAGCGCAGGGCATTGAGCAGGGCTATCGGCCTGGCTCCCATGGTGAAGATGTCGCGCAGGATGCCGCCAACGCCGGTGGCCGCGCCCTGGAACGGCTCCACGGCCGAGGGGTGGTTGTGGCTCTCGATCTTGAAGGCCAGGCGCTGGCCTTCACCCAGATCCACCACGCCTGCATTCTCGCCAGGGCCCACCAGGATGCGCGGGCCGGTGGTCGGGAAGCCCTGCAGCAGCGGCCGCGAGTTGCGGTAGCAGCAGTGCTCCGACCACATCACCCCAAACATGCCCAACTCAGCGCGGTTGGGAGCGCGGCCGAGGCGACAGCAGATCTCGTCGTAGTCGGCCTGGCTGAGGTTCTCCTTCTTGAGGGCATCGGGAACCGAATAGGCCGGTGCTTCGAAAGAGGCGGCAACCACGTGCAGCTGGGCAAGATCACTCCAGTCTCGCCGAGCGGGTCTCACAGCAACTGGAACTGGTCTAAGCGAGGTTCAAATCCAGGGATCTTCATCATCAGCAGGCGGTCCAGAACGGCGGCGGCGAGGGGGGGCATCAGTTTCGTAGGGCTGATCTAACCCCTCCGGCTCCTGCCAGGGCGGCTCCTCAAGCCAGCCCTCCAGCCTCTCCTCAAATCGGTTGCCCGCCTCCTGCACCTGATCGCGCCACCGCCTTGAACGACGCAAAAACTCTTGCCGCACACTTGCCCGGGCTAGGGGCAGGTCGTCGATGCTCTCCAGCGCGGTGAGCACCTGGCCGGGCTGCTGATCCAGCAGGCGATCCAAGCTCAATCGCCAACGGCTACTGCCCGGCAGGCGTGGATCACTGCGACTCACCAAATAATGGCGAATACGGCCACTACGCAACTCGATGGCGGCATCAGCCAAGGTGCCGATCGGTTGCTGGCGGCGATCCAGCACAGCCGCATCGATCAAAGTCGGCAGCTTCTCCAACACACCAAGCTCTGTTTCAGCTGGTTCACCCTGCACAAGTGCTTCCAGCTCAGAAATGCCTCGCAACTGGTTGAGACGCCACACCTCCCGGCGATTGCCAAAAGCCGACGGTTTTGAAACCCAACCCAGCACCCGATGCACAGGGGGATGCATCCACACCTGCACGCCCGCACCGTGATCGAGCCCCTGATCGCAGCGAACATGCCGGCGCAGTAACTCACTCAGCAGCACCTGCTCCGGAAGGGGAGCCAACGTCAGCTGCGGATCTGAACGGGCATCACCAAGTAGGTGAATTGATCCCCTTCCGCAGGAGTCAAAATCACCGGCGTGGTGGGGGCGTTGCACTGCAGCAGCACCCGATCACAGGCCATGGCCTTGAGACCATCGAGCAAGTAGCGCACGTTGAAGGCAATCTGAATCGCTTCACCCTCGATGGTGGCAGCGAGTCCTTCAGAACCACTGCCCACGTCCTGGGCATCGGCCTGAATCAATATTTGACCGGTGGCGGGCTCGGCACTGAGCTTGACGACATTGTTGTGCTGGTCAGCAAGCACAGCGACTCGCTCAAGAGCCGACACCAGAGCGCGGCGCTCGAGATTGATCGTGCGAGTGAAGCTCTCTGGAATCAGCTGGCGGTAGTTGGGGTAGGTGCCATCAAGGCTGCGGCTGGTGAGCACCTGGTCGGCCCAAAGGAACACCACCTGGCCGCGATCACAGAACAGGCTCAAGGGCTCTTCAGATTGACGTCCTGAGAGCAGACGCTCCAGCTCCCGCAACGAGCGAGCTGGCACGGTGACGGCAAAAGGCTCCTCGGCTTCGTTTTGCGCAGAGGCGGTCGCATGGGCAAGCCTGAGCACTGCCAGGCGATGGCCATCGGTTGCCGCACATTCCAGCCCGGCCGGATCAAGGCCCAGGTGCACACCAGTGAGCAGTTGCTTGGCTTCGTCGCCACTGCTGGCAAAAAGGGTGGCGCGCAGACCCTTAACCAGGGCTTCTGCTTCCAGACGAATCGGCGTACCGCTCTGCACTAGGGGCAGGTCAGGAAAATCATCGGCAGGCATGCCCCGCATCTGGTAGCTGCCCGAAAGGCTGGTGAGCTCCACCTGCTCGGAACCTTCAGCGCAATTCAGCGTGATCGGGCTATCACTCGAGAGGCGCGAAACAATTTCGCCAAACAACCGGGCGGGCAGGGTGATGGCGCCGCTGGTTTCAACGCTGGCGCTGATGCTCGTCTGGATACCCAGGCTGAGGTCAAAACCGGTGAGGCTGAGTCGACCCGTGCCCGCATCAGCGGTGAGCAGCACGTTTGCCAGCACCGGATGGGTGGGGCGACTGGCCACGGCCCGGCTGACCAGCTGCAGGCTGGAGCTGAGTTCAGACTGGGAGCAGACCAGCTTCATGGCGTTTGTGCTGGGGAGCCTGACGGCTTGATCAAGGGTGACCCCACGCTTCCACAGGGCGGCTGATTCCGCAACGCCGGTGATCCGTCTTGCTGCGCTCTTCTAAGGGTTTGATTGATCAAGTTCAAGAAAGAAATTAAAATCGTATTAGTAGGGGTTGAGGAAACCGGGGAAAACCGAAAAACTCTCCGCTGCAGCTGGGTTTGATCTGGATCAGCCCTGGGGTTTGGCCTGGGCTAGCTGGGGTAAAAATCAGCTTTTCCGCCGTTTCCAGCAGGTGTGGAAAACATTGGGATTGAGGAGCTTGGCCAAGGCGAGAGCTTCTCCGCGGTTTCCAGGGCCTTTTCCCCAGCTGTTCAGCAGACGCTTTGCTGATTGGTTGAAGGTTTTGGTCAGGTCTGGGTTTGTTTAAAAACCCATCACTTCGGCCACCTTGGCGGTGTCCGCCTCCAGACCGGTATGGAAGCGGGCGTCATTGTTTTCGATGGCGGTAGTTGGATCCTTGAGGCCGTTGCCGGTGAGCACACAAACCACCGTGGCTCCCTGGGGCACGTCCTGGTGGTGCTTGAGCAGGCCTGCGACCGAGGCGGCACTAGCTGGCTCGCAGAACACGCCTTCGCCGCTGCCCAGCAGCTTGTAGGCATCAATGATTTCAGCGTCGGTGACGGCCATGAAGTTGCCACCGCTTTCGCTGCGCACGTTTAGGGCTTTTTCGCGATTCACCGGGTTGCCGATGCGGATCGCTGTGGCGATGGTGTCTGGCTGCTCAACCGTGTGGCCCAGGACCAAAGGAGCAGAACCCGCCGCTTGAAAGCCCATCATTCGGGGCAGCTTGCGGCAATGGCCCTCTTTTAGGTACTCGTTGAATCCCATCCAGTAGGCGCTGATGTTGCCGGCGTTGCCAACCGGGATGCATAGCCAGTCCGGCGCTTCACCAAGGGCATCCACCACCTCGAAGGCGGCGGTTTTTTGCCCCTGCAATCGGTAGGGGTTCACCGAATTCACCAGGGTGACCGGGTATTTGTTGGCAACTTCCTGCACGATCGCCAGGGCTTTGTCGAAGTTGCCCTGGATGGCGATCACCTCGGCGCCGTAGAGCAGGGCTTGGGCCAGTTTTCCCTGGGCTACATAGCCATCTGGGATCAGCACGAAGGCCCGCATGCCGCCGCGGCTGGCGTAGGCGGCCGCCGCGGCCGAGGTGTTGCCTGTGCTGGCGCAGATCACTGCTTCAGAACCGGCTTCCTTGGCTTTGGAAATCGCCATGGTCATGCCCCGGTCTTTAAAGGAGCCGGTGGGGTTGAGGCCGTCGTATTTCAGATAGACCTTGACGCTGCGGCCGATTCGTTCGGCGATCACGGGGGCTGGAATCAGGGGTGTGGAGCCCTCCCGCAGGGTGATTACGGGTGTGCGCTCTGAAACTGGCAGCCAGCGGCGATAGGCCTCGATCAGTCCAGGCCAGTCCTGCATGGTGGGACGGGCAGCAAAGGGGACCTTGCTCAAACGCTGCAGAGAACGGAGCAAGGACACAATTTGGACAGTGACTTCAGTGAATCTACGGCGCAGCAGCTGGCGCGTCGCCGCGCAACCCATCCAGCGGTGATTCGGAGAAGAAGCGCACCAGCTCGGTGATCGAGCTGGTTTTGCTGATCAGGTTCATCAAGGCGGGGATGCTCACTTCCATCTGCTGGGCGGGATAAGCGCGCAAGAAAGAAATTGCAGATATCGAACCGTTGCCTTCAACGACCCCCAGCACCATGGCGGAGCGCATGGCTGGAATCCCGGCCTGGGATGCCTTGAGCGGAAACACGATTACAGACAGGCGCTGCAGGATTGCCTCGCCGATTCGGGTGTTGAGCAGCCTGCTCACCAGGCTTACAGGCAGGCTCACCGACTGATTCAGCAGCTTGGCGATTTCCTGGGGATTTTGGCGGCTGAAGCTCAAAACATCGGCCAGCAGGCCTCGGGCTTGGCCGGTCTTAGCCAGATGCTCCAGGTCTGCAACGGCGATGGAGCGGCGAAAGGCACCGCTCACAAACACCAGGTTTTCAGCAGCACTAGCTGGCTGCAGGCTGACCGCAGGCCAGGGAACGACCAGGCTCAGGCCCAGGGCGATGGCAACAAGGGCCTGACGCTTACGGCCTAACGACGCTATTTGCATGGCGATAAGCCTACGGCGATTGCTTTCAAATTCAGGCGGCGACGAGCACATCTCGCACCAGGCGAACCATGCTGCGCTCGGCCAGGCCCTTGGCTAGTTGAACTCCCATCTGGCGTAGTTCAGGTTCTCCCACAAGGCGTGGCAGGCGGCGCAGCAGCATCTGGGGTTCGAAGCCGGGCAGGGCTTTGAGTATGCCCATTAACTGGCGCACTGGCTCGAGGTCGAGCAGCGGTTCAGCCGCCTCGCTTAGCCGGTGACGGCGCAAACCTGGAGGTTGGAACCGCTCTGGCAGGCGCTTGCCGATGCGCAGGGTGGTTTGCCAGGCCATGGCATCCATGCGGCCCACCATGGCGTCTACCAGCTGTTGGCGTAGCAGCCCGCCGTTGGCTGAGAAAAGAAAGCTCAGTACCTGATCGAGCAGCCCTTCGAGATCGAGCTGGGCTCCTTGGGAGGCGCTAGCGATCAGGTTGTCGAGCCGTTGCCAGCGGAAGATGTCGCCGTCGAAGAGCATCTCCTTGAGGCTCTGGCGCAGGGTGGGATCGGGGTCTTCCATCAGCCGCCGGGCGAAGTAGGGGTAGGCGGCGCCAAGGATCTTGAACTCGGGATCAACGCTGAGGGCGATTCCCTCCAGGGTCACCAGCGAGCGGATGATTAGGGCGTAGTAGGGCGGCACCTGGAAGGGGAAGCGATACATCACGCCGGAAAGGTCATCTGTGACCGCTTTGAAATCCATGCGGCTGACTCCCTGCTCGATCGCTTGACCGAACACCTTTTCAAAAGCTGGCACTATCGGCTCGAGATTTACGTCTTCGGCCAGGAAGCCCAGGCTGACGAAATCCTTACTTAGCTTGCCGAAACTGCGATTTACCAGATGCACAACCGCCTGAATCAGGCCGGTGCGCGATTCGCGGCTCACTTCGCTCATCATGCCGAAGTCGAGGTAGGCCAGCCGGCCATCTGCCATCGCCAACAGGTTGCCGGGGTGGGGGTCGGCGTGGAAAAAGCCGTGCTCTAGTAATTGCTGCAGGCTGCAGTTAACACCGACGTTCACCATGTCGTCGGGGTCTACGCCGATGCCGCGCACCGCTTCGAGATTGGTGAGTTTCACCCCCTCCATCCATTCCATGGTGAGCACCCGGCGGCTGGTGGCCTGGTGGTAGATGCGGGGAACGGTGATCCGGGGATTGTGGGCGTGTAATTCGGCGAAGCGCTCGGCGTTGGCGGCTTCGTTGAAGTAGTCCATCTCCTCAAACACCCGCTTGCCCAGTTCATCGATCAGGGCCACCAGGTCGGAGCGGATTAGGCCGACGTTTTGGTTCAGCCAGGAAGCGATGTTGCGCACGATGTAGAGGTCGAGCGTGATCTGCTCCCGCAGGCCCGGGCGCTGCACCTTTACTGCCACCGCCTGACCCCCCTTGAGCACGCCCTTGTGCACCTGGCCCAGCGAAGCGGCCGAGATCGGCTCGGCGTCTAGTTGCTCGTAGATATCGAGTACGGCAGCGCCTAGGTCCTCTTCGATGCAGGCCATCGCTAGGGCTGAGTCGAAGCCCGGCAGCTGGTCTTGCAGCTGGGCAAGTTCCTCCAGCAGCAGTGGCGGCACGATGTCGGGCCGGGTGGATAGGGCCTGGCCGGCCTTGATGAAAGCGGGGCCGAGCGAAGCCACTAGATCCGCTGCCTCCTTGGCGCGGGACCTGGCTACCTCCGTAGTTTTGAGGCGCCCGGTGAGCCAGTCAAAACCCACCCCAAGTAGGTAAAGCCCGATTGGTACCAGGGTTTGCCACAGGCGCCGGAATAGCCGTTGCGGGTGGCCGGTGTAAATCCGGGTGATGGCGGCCGGGTCGTAGCTCAGCAGGCCAGCGGCCTCTAGAAAGTCACCCAACTCGGCTTGGTTGTTGTCGGGATCCATGGGAGTTGGGCGGGCTAAGCACCGCTAAGGCGCACCAACCCCCTTCTAAACGAATCCCACTGCCGCTACGGTCTGGCCGGTACCCCAGTCCGGTTAGCGGAGACCGACGTGCTCACGGGACTGCGCCTCAGCAACATCGCCCTGATCGAGCGGCTGGAGCTCAGCTTCAGCGAGGGCTTCACGGTGCTGACCGGTGAGACGGGAGCAGGTAAATCGATCCTGCTTGATGCCCTCGATGCCCTTTTGGGTGGGGCCCAGGGCAGCGCCGGCGCCCGGTTGCTGCGGCGCGGCGCTGAGCGCGGCACGATCGAGGCCAGCTTCAGCCTTTCGCCCCCTTTGCAGGCCTGGTTGCAGCAGCAGGAGCTGGAGGTTGAGGAGGGCGAACTGCTGCTTTCGCGTGAGTGGCGCCTCACAGAAGAGCGCCTCAGCAGCCGCAATCGGCTTAATGGCGTGGTGGTGAGCCGGGCCCAGATCCAGGAGCTGCGCCCCCTGCTGCTCGATCTCACCGTTCAGGGCCAAACCCAGCAGCTGGCGCGGCCCGGTCAGCAGCGCCGCTGGCTTGATCGCTTTGGTGGCGAAGGCCTTCCGCTTTTGCTGGCGCCGGTGGCGGCGGCCTGGCGCCACTGGAAACAGGCGGCGGCGGCGCTGGAGCAGGCCCGTAGCGACTGGGACCAGCTACAGCAGCAGCGCGCTGCCCAGGAGCAACTGCTGGCCGACCTGGAGGCGGCCCAGCTGCAAGATCCGCAGGAGCGTCAGCAGCTCCAAAACGAGGAAAACCGCCTCGCCCATGGGGTGCGGCTGCAGGAGGGGGTGATGGTTTTGCTGGGCCGCTTGCTGGAGGGTGCAGAGCAGGCGCCATCGGTGCTCGATCACCTGGCCGCCTGCGAACAGGAGCTGCTGCAGATGGAGGCCTTAGATGGCGGCGTCAGTGAGCTGCGCAGTTGCTGCAGCGATGGTTTGGCGGCTTTGCAGGATCTAGCCCGCGATCTGGATCGCTACGGATCTGGTCTTGATAGTGACCCAGAAAGCTTGGCGGAGCTCCAGGAGCGGATGGCCCAGCTCAAGGCTCTGGAGCGGCGCCATGGCCAGGATTTGGCTGGCTTGATCGCCCTGCGCGATCGCCTGCGGCAGCAACTGGCCCCCGGCGGTGGCGAAGTTTCCCTGGAGGCCCTGGAGCTGGCGGAGCAGCGAGCCCGCCAGCTTCGCGATCAGGCCAATGCCTCGCTCAGCGCCGCCCGCCGTCAGGCCGCGACTGCCCTGGAGCAGCAACTGATGCAGGCGCTGCGGCCGATGGGATTGGCCAATGTGCGCTTCGCGGTGGCGATTGCACCCGCGTCAGCGGGGGAGGAGGGAGCCGATGCGGTGCAGTTTCAGTTTTCCGCCAACCCGGGTGTGCCCCTGGCGCCCCTGGCTGAGGTGGCTTCAGGCGGTGAGATGTCGCGCTTTCTGCTGGCTCTGAAAACCTGCCTGGCTGCGGCAGACCAGCACGTCACCCTGCTTTTCGATGAGATCGACACGGGCGTGAGTGGTCGGGTGAGCGGCGCCATGGCCGAGCTGCTGGCCCGCCTGGCTAAGCAGCGCCAGGTGTTTTGCGTCACCCACCAACCCCTGGTGGCCGCGGCGGCAGACCACCACTTCCGTGTCTCCAAGCAGGTGTTGGAGGGTGTTACCCATACGCGGGTGTCCCAGCTGCGGGACACCCAGGACCGTCAGGCGGAGCTGGCCGAACTGGCGGGTGGCGATTCCGGCGAGGCCCGCAGCTATGCGGCCAGCCTGCTCGATCAACACGGTCACTAGAACCCCTACAGCACTGGTATGTGCCCAGGGCAAGGGGAGCATCCGTAGACTTGCTCGTTCATGAGCCGTCTGGATGCCCCGCGCCAAGAGCTCTGCTGCCTCTAGCTCTGCCACCAACGGTGCAGCCGCTAGCAGAACCCTCGCCCAGACCGTTCACGAAAAGGTCCTTGACCCGAGCCGTGTGCTCAGCGGCGGCTCTTTTGAGGATGTGATCCGGGTGCGGGGCGCCCGTCAGCACAATCTCAAAAACGTAGACCTCACCATCCCGCGCAATCGCCTGGTGGTGTTCACCGGTGTGAGCGGCAGCGGTAAGAGCTCGCTGGCTTTTGACACGATCTTTGCCGAGGGCCAGCGCCGCTACGTCGAGAGCCTGTCGGCCTATGCGCGCCAGTTTCTGGGCCAGGTGGATAAGCCCGATGTGGATGCGATCGAGGGGCTCTCACCGGCCATCTCGATCGACCAGAAATCCACCAGCCACAATCCCCGCTCCACCGTTGGCACGGTGACGGAGATCCAGGATTATTTGCGCCTGCTATTCGGCCGGGCTGGGGAACCCCATTGTCCCCAGTGCGATCGCTCGATTCGGCCCCAGACCATCGACGAGATGGTGGACCAGATCCTGGCTTTGCCCGAGGGCACCCGCTACCAACTATTGGCGCCGGTGGTGCGCGGCAAGAAAGGTAGCCACGTCAAGCTGCTGGGCGGTTTGGTGGCCGAGGGCTTTGCGCGGGTGCGCATCAATGGCGAAGTGCGCGAGCTCGCCGACAACATCGAGCTAGATAAAAACCACGCCCACAACATTGAGGTGGTGGTGGACCGGCTGGTGGCGAGGGAAGGGGTGCAGGAACGGCTCACCGATTCGCTGCGCACTGCTCTTAAAAGAGGTGATGGCCTGGCGTTGGTGGAGGTGGTGCCCAAGGCCGATGAGGAGCTGCCCGATGGGGTGGAGCGGGAGCGGCTCTATTCGGAAAATTTCGCCTGCCCGGTGCACGGCGCCGTGATGGAGGAGCTGTCGCCTCGGCTGTTCTCCTTCAACAGCCCCTACGGCGCCTGCCCCGACTGCCACGGCATCGGCCACCTGCGCAAGTTCACCGCCGAGCGGGTGTTGCCCGATCCCTCCCTGCCCGTTTATGCGGCGATTGCGCCTTGGGCCGATAAGGACAATTCCTATTACTTCTCCCTGCTTTATTCGGTTGGGGAGGCCTACAAGTTTGAGATCAAGACGCCTTGGAATCAGCTCAGCGCTGAGCAGCAGGAGGTGCTGCTGCATGGCAGCCAGG
>NZ_JAGQCP010000011.1:0-60289 GCF_024346255.1 Cyanobium sp. BA5m-10
GCGACTTCGATGGGCTGCTGGCCAATCCGGCCGTCGAGGCGATCGTGATCGCCACCCCGCCGGGGCCGCGTTTTGATCTAGCCAGGCGCGCCCTGGAAGCGGGCAAGCACCTGCTGCTGGAGAAGCCAGTTGCCCTCAACGCCGAGCAGATCGAGAGCCTGCAACGGCTGGCCCTGCAGCGGGGGCTAACCGTGGCGGTCGACTTTGAATACCGGGCCGTTCCCCTGTTTCAGCAGCTCGCAGACCTGCTGGCCAGCGGCGTCCTCGGTAAATTGGTGCTGGTGAAATACGACTGGCTGATGGGCAGCCGAGCTGACCCCTCGCGCCCCTGGAGCTGGTATTCCCAGGCAGCCGAAGGTGGCGGGGTGCTGGGAGCGCTGGGCACCCATGCCTTTGACACCCTGCACTGGCTGGTGGGTCCAAGCCACTCCCTTAGTGTCCAATTGAGCACGGCAATTACCCAACGGCCCCTAGCCGATGGCAGTGGTCGCCTGGCCAGGGTGGATGCCGAAGACATCGCCTTGGTGCAGCTGGAGCTGGAAACACCACTGGGGCAGAGGGTGCCGGCCCAGCTCAACCTGGCCTCCGTGGCCCGCAGGGGCCGGGGCTGCTGGCTGGAGCTGTACGGCCGCGACGGCACCGCCGTGCTGGGCTCCGACAACCAAGCCGACTACGTGCATGGCTTTGGGCTGTGGCACTCCCAGGCGGGAGAGCCATTGCGGCCGGTTGAGGCTGATGACCGCTGGAGCTTTGCTCGCACCTGGGCCGATGGCCGGATTGCGCCGGTGCAGCGCATCCACAGCTGGTGGAGTGCGGCGGTGCGCGAGGGCCGACCGATGCTGCCTGGCTTGGGCGAGGCAGTGCTGAGTCAACGCTGCTGCGACTGGGCCCGCCTGGGAGCTGGCCAGAGCACTCCAAGGGGCATCACCTAGAGTCGGCGCCAGTTCAACTCCCGCCCCCGAGAGGTTTTCCCATGGCGCTCGTTCCGCTTCGGCTGCTGCTCGACCATGCCGCTGAGAACGGCTATGGCATCCCTGCCTTCAACGTAAACAACCTGGAGCAGGTGCAGTCGATCATGGAGGCGGCCAGTGAGACCGACTCTCCGGTGATTCTGCAGGCCTCCCGCGGTGCCCGCCAGTACGCCGGTGAAAATTTCCTGCGCCACCTGATCCTGGCCGCAGTCGAAACCTATCCCGACATCCCGGTGGTGATGCACCAGGACCACGGCAACAGCCCTGCCACCTGCTTTGGTGCTGCCGCCAACGGTTTCACCTCGGTGATGATGGATGGCTCGCTAATGGCAGACGCCAAAAGCCCCGCCAGCTACGAGTACAACGTGGCTGTCACCAAAGAGGTGGTCGACGTGGCCCACGCCATCGGCGTGAGTGTGGAAGGCGAGCTGGGTTGCCTGGGTTCCCTGGAAACCGGCATGGGTGAGGCCGAGGACGGCCACGGCTTTGAGGGCAAGCTCGACCACAGCCAGTTACTCACCGACCCCGCCGAGGCGGCCGATTTCGTCGCCAAAACCAAAGTTGACGCCCTGGCAATCGCCATCGGCACCAGCCACGGCGCCTACAAGTTCACCCGCAAACCCACCGGTGAAGTGCTGGCCATCAGCCGCATCGCCGAGATCCACAAAGCGATCCCCAACACCCACTTGGTGATGCACGGCTCCTCCTCGGTTCCCCAGGAGTGGCTGGACATGATCAACAAGTTTGGCGGCGCCATCCCCGAGACCTACGGCGTGCCCGTCGAAGAGATCCAGGAGGGCATCCGCAATGGCGTGCGCAAGGTCAACATCGACACCGATAACCGCCTGGCCTTCACCGCAGCTGTTCGGGAAGCGGCCTTCAAGGATCCCGCCAACTTCGATCCCCGCCACTTCAACAAGCCTGCCCGCCAGTACATGAAGCAGGTTTGCCTGGATCGTTATCAGCAGTTCTGGTGTGCAGGCAACGCCAGCAAGATCAAGCAGCGCGACATCAACTACTACGCTGGCCTCTACGCCAAGGGCGCCCTTGACCCCAAGGCAGCAGTCGCAGCCTGATCTGGCCAGCGATCGGATTCCAGGGGCCCCACACGGGGCCCCCTTTTTTATTGGCTCCGGCCAGCAGTACCGGCCAGGGTCAGTGAGCGGCCAGTTACCACCCCATTCTTGCTGCTCACGAGCTTGGCCAGGGCATCCTGAAGATTGCGCTCCATCACGAAGTTGGTGCCGTCCGTCACCACCACCCGCACCAGCGTGGGCAGGTTGTTGTTCTTGCTCTGCAGGTAGATGGGCTCCACATACAACAGCCCCCGACCCACCGGCAGCACGAGCAGATTGCCGTGGATCACGCTGGAGCCAGCCCGGTTCCAAAGGCCGAACTGATAGCTGATGGCGGGATCCTGCTCGATCAGTGAGGAGATCTGCTGCGGCCCCAGAAGTAGGCGCTGCTGGGGGAAGCGAACCAGCAGCTGCTGGCCGTAGTTGGGGGGATCGTTGCGGACAGCCAACCAACCCACCATGTTGGGACGCTTCAAGGGCGAGAAGGGGAGCAGCAAAACGAATTCCGGCTTGCTTTCTCCCGGCAGCTGCACCGTCACGTGATACGGGCGCACCGGCGTATTCGAGGATCCGTAGATCTCCAGCGGCACCGACCAGACGTCATCTCCGCTGTAGAAGGTGCGCACATCGGTTACGTGGTAACGCAGCAGCCGTTCGGCCTGCACCTGAAACTGGCTTTGAGGCACCTGAATGTGGGCCAGCAGCGACTTCGGCATGGCTGAGAGCGGTCTGAACAGCTCAGGGAACGCTTTCTGCCAGGTGCGCTGGATCGGATCACTGGGATCATTTACATAGAGCCAAACCTTGCCGCTATGGGCGTCAACCACGGCCTTCACCGGATTGCGTAGATAACGGATACCGGAGGGGTTGGCATCGCTATAGGGGTAGCTGCGACTGTTGGTGAAACCATCGAGCAGCCAGTACTGGTGCTGATCGGGGTCGTAGCCGGGGGTGGACGGCACCCTGGCCGTGACGAGGTAAGGCTGGCTCTCGAAGCGCAGAAACGGCGCCAGGGCTGCAAGGCGCTCACTTACCTGGCGGCGGAGCAGCAGCCGCGAATTTGGCTGCAAGGACCCCGTGAACAACAGCCGCGGCTCTGGTAGATAGGCCGCTGCCATCAGACGCTCCAGGGGACCGTAAATGGCCACGCCCCCGGCACCGCCGTAGTGGGAATAGATGTTCAGCTCCCCCTCGGAGTAGTCGAACTCCCGCACCTTGGTGGGGGCAATCACATAGGGCGCCTTGGCCGAGCCGAAATACAGGCGGGGCCGTCCCACAGGCAGAGCCTGGCGCACGGTGGAGTCAGGCAGGCCCAGTTGGGGGATGCCCTGCACCCTGCCGCTCCGCCCCAGGTCCTTGACGAAATACAGCGGCAGCCCGTCGGGACCGAAGGCATTCACAGGACTGACGGTGAAGCCGTAGCCATGGGTGAAAACCAGATGGCGGTTCAACCAGGTGCGGGAGTCCTTAGGTAGGGCTCCCGTATCGAGTTCCCGGGCAGCGATAAACACCATCTGGGAGCCCTGGCGGGCCGGATCGCTGCCCAGGGGATAGCGATCGACGGCCGCGGAGGGAAAGCGGTAGTAGAGGCGTAGCTGTTGGAGTTGGCGGTTGGCCTCCAGCAGGGGCTTGCTGTCCCACAAGCGGATGTTGGCCAGGGTGCCCGGCGCTTGCGCCAGATCGGCGGCGGTGAGGTTTTGGCGGGGCTGGAGGGTAAGCGTCTGAACGGATTCAAGGCCGAACGCCTGCCGCGTGGCCGCAATGGACCGCGCAAGATAGGGGGATTCAAGGACCAACTCCCGCGGCTGCACCAAGAACCTCTGCACCAAGGGAGCCACAATCCACTCGGTGATCGGCACGGCCAGGGCCGTTAACGCCAGAGGAATTAGGGCACCACGACGCAGCCACCCCTTGGGCAGCGGCACCAGCAGCCCCAGGGCCGTGAGTAGGAGCAGCCCGCTGAACAGCAGACGCAGGGGCAGGCGCACATGCAGATCCACAAATCCCGCTCCCGAGGCCACCCCACTGCCCTGCACCATCAGATCGAAGGGCGAGAGAGCATTGCTGAAGGCCGCCATCAGAGCCAGCACCGCAAACTGGGGCTGCAGCACTCGCTGCTGCAGGGAGCTGAGTCCTGGAAAGCGGAGCTCCGAGAGGCTCGTGCCCTCTGTGCAGGTCAGCCAGAGACAGCCAGCCAGGCCAACAACGGCCTGGGCCATCACCACACTGATCAGCAGATGCAACGCCGGCAGCTGCAGCACGGTAAAGCGCAGATCAAATCCCGTAACTGGGTCGACCTCGTGGAAAGGCACCGCCAGGAGAGCAGGCAGCCAGAGGCTCCAACCCCGAGCCAGCGCCGTGGCAGAGCCGGCCAGGGCCGTGGCTAAGCTGATCCGCAGAGTGGTGAGGGGCCAAAGCAGCAACGGCACCAGCAGCCCCGCCGCCAGGGCCACCACGACCAGAGGCCTGAGATCGGCCAACACGGGAATGCCTGTGATCACCTGGCCACTGAAGGGAGCGGCAATAAGGTCCCTGGCCTGCACCATCAGATAGGTGAGTCCTGCCGCCAGCAGCAAAAGCAAGACTCCAAGAACGAGCAGCAGCCGCCTCTGCCCGAGCACGACTAGGGGGGATTTGGGCAGGTCTTTGCTGGCAGCCTGCTGACGCAGACGCCAGCAGCGATTCAGCTGTTGCAGCTGGAGAGGAACACCCAGGCCCATCACAACGGCGAAGCCCAGCAGCTGGAGCAGCCAGCGGCGCATCACCACCATCTCAGCCCCGAACTGGGCAAACCAGAGCCTCTCAATGCCGAGCCTGGCAAACAAGAGCAGCAAGCCGAACAGCAGGGCTAGTGCGGCCAGCCAGCGCAGAGCGCCTAAGAGGCTTTCAGCGGAGAAGCGCGGGGAGGGTGCTGTCACCATCGGAGGCTAAGAAGTGAACCCCCCAGGTCAAGGGGCCCAGAAGGAAGAGTCAATACCCGAGCTCCAAGATCGGGTATTAAGAAGTCCCGGTTCCACCGCTGCTAACTTACTATCAACACTCGGCGTGACTGTGACTGCCACCCTCTCCCGCTCCACCTTCACCGGATTGCGCTGCAAGGAATGCGGCCATCCCTACGAAGCGAGCGCTCGCCACGTCTGCGAAGACGTCTGCTTCGGACCGCTGGAAGTTGTCTACGACTACGAGGCGATCAAAAATCGGGTTAGCCGGGCCACGATCGAGGCGGGGCCCGCTTCTATCTGGCGCTACCGCGAATTCCTGCCGATTGAAGGCGATCCAATTGATGTAGGTACGGGCTTTACGCCACTGCTCAAAGCCGGCAACCTGGCCAAGCGACTCGGCCTCAAGAGCCTCTACATCAAGAACGACGGCGTCAACATGCCGACGCTCTCGTTTAAGGACCGGGTGGTGAGTGTGGCCCTCACCCGCGCCCGGGAGCTGGGCTTCACCACGGTGAGTTGCGCCTCCACTGGCAACCTGGCCAACTCCACCGCCGCAATCGCCGCCCACGCCGGCCTCGACTGCTGCGTGTTCATCCCCAGCGATCTGGAATTGGGCAAGGTGCTGGGCACCTTGATCTACAACCCCACATTGATGGCGGTGCATGGCAACTACGACCAGGTGAATCGCCTCTGCTCCGAGGTGGCAAACACCTTCGGCTGGGGCTTCGTCAACATCAACCTGCGCCCCTATTACTCCGAGGGCTCAAAAACCCTGGGCTACGAGGTGATCGAGCAGCTGGGCTGGCAACTGCCAGACCACATCGTGGCGCCCCTGGCCTCGGGCTCCCTGTTCACCAAGATCCGCAAGGGTTTTGATGAATTTATCAAGGTGGGGCTAGTAGAGGAGAAGCACGTGCGCTTCAGCGGCGCCCAGGCCGAGGGCTGCTCCCCGATCGCCCAGGCTTTCGCGGCAGGCCGGGACTTCATCACGCCGGTGAAGCCCAACACGATCGCCAAATCGATTGCCATCGGCAACCCGGCGGACGGCCCCTACGCCATCGACATCGCCAAGAAGACCAACGGCAGCATCGCCGCCGTCAGCGACCCCGAGATCATCGAGGGCATCAAGCTGCTGGCTGAAACCGAGGGCGTTTTCACCGAAACCGCAGGCGGTACCACCATCGCCGTGCTGAAGAAGCTGGTGGAGCAGGGCAAGATCAATCCTGACGAAACCACCGTGGCTTACATCACCGGCAACGGTCTCAAGACGACTGAGGCGATCGCCTCCTCCATCGGCGAGCCCTACCTGATTGAGGCCCAGCTCGACAGCTTCAAAGCGGCCTGGGCAAAAGCGCAAGCCTCCCACCAGGGGTGATCACCACTAGCACTGATCACCCCAGCCATTCCCCACGCCCCTCCAATCCCCGCCATGGCAGTTCAGGTTCTGATCCCCACCCCCCTGCAGAAGTTCACCAACGACGAGGCCAGCGTGGATCTTGATGCCTCCAGCGTGGATGGCCTGATCGATGCCCTCGAGGGCCGCTATCCGGGGATCAAGGGTCGGTTGTGCGATGAGGCCGGCAAATTGCGCCGCTTCCTCAACGTCTACGTAAACAGTGAGGACATCCGCTTCCTCGACAACCAGGCCACCAGCCTCAGCGACGGCGATGAGGTTTCGATTGTTCCCGCCGTGGCCGGCGGCTGACCGAAGCCTCCGGGCTCGAGCCAACTCTTAATAGTGTTCAGATCCCGCGAGGAGCCAGAGCAATGACCCAGGCCCCGATCCAGTCGATCCCCACTACCGGCTCTGCCCAGTGGCAAGCCAAGGCAGAGCTGTTCGACTACCGCCAGGCTGCCAATCCGGTGCGAGCAGGGCTAACCGAACCTATCCCCCTACGCCAATGGGACCCAGCCCTGCACCAGTCAGGGCCCACGGCGGTTCTGCCTCTCGATCTCAGCAGCGAGCTCGGCTGTAGCGCCCCGGCCACCAGCCCTGGCCTATCGGCCAACTTTTTGCGCATCGAAGCTGGTGAAGGCCTCAAGGCAGCGGCGAACGCCACCAGCTTGCTGTTTTATGTGTTGCAAGGATCGGGCAGCCTCAAGCGTGCTGGCACGCCGCAGCTTGACTGGAGCGCTGGGGATCTTTTTGTATTGCCAGCTGGCGAGCCCCCCCTGCTAACTGCAAAGGCCACCAGCGTTCTTTACTGGGTGCACGACGGCCCCCTGCTCAGCCACCTCGGCGTCAAGGCCAGCACCGCCCGCTTCGAGCCAACCCACTACCCCGCCGCCCTGCTGCAGCGCGAACTAGATCAGCTACTCGCCGATCCCAGCTCTGCACGCAGCAACCGGCTGAGCCTGCTGCTGGCTAACAGCGATCTGCCCCAAAGTCGCACCGTGACCCACACCCTTTGGGCCATGCTCGGAGTGGTGCCTGCTGGCGCCATCCAGCCACCACACCGGCACCAATCGGTGGCTCTTGATCTAATCATCGATTGCGACCCGGGCTGTTACACCCTGGTGGGAACGGAGCTCGATGCCAGCGGCTCCATCGCCAACCCCAGCCGCATCGACTGGCAGTCCGGTGGGGCCTTCATCACACCGCCGGGCTACTGGCACGCCCATGTGAACAGCAGCGAGCGGATGTCCCGGTTGCTGCCGATTCAGGATTCGGGCCTACACACCTACTTGCGCAGCCTCGACATCCGCTTTTCCGGTGGCCTGCAGGGCAACGGCTGAGCCAGCCGGCTGCGGATGGGCCGCCTCATGGCTTGTCACCACCGATCTGAAAGCCTCACCTTCGATGGTTTCATCTCGGATCAGCATTTCGACCAGCTCATCCATTAGGGCGCGGCGTGGCTGCAGCAAGGCCACGGCCTGGTCGAGGGCTGAGCTAGCCAGTTCGCGCACCAGGCCATCGATGCGATTGCCGGTTTCTCGCGAATAGGGCGGCTCGGAACGCAACCAATCGCGGCCGAGGAAAACCTCAGCCCCATCCCCCTCCAAGGCCACCGGGCCAAGACTGGAGAAGCCGTAGCGAGTCACCATCTCCCTGCAGATGCGGGTGACCATATCCAGATCACCACTGGCACCTTGGGTCACCTCAGCGGGACCAAAAACAACCAGCTCGGCTGCACGGCCACCCAAAGCAACCACAAGCCTGGCTTGCAGGTAGGCCTTGCTAATCAACCCGGAGTCGAGGATCTCCTCGTCCGGCATCATTCGGGCAAAGCCGCCAACTCCGCCTGAGCGCGGCAGCAGGGTCACCTTGTCGAGGGGATCGGCCTTCGGCACCAAGGTGGTGAGTAGGGCATGGCCCACCTCGTGATAACCAATTAACCGCTTTTTGGCACTGTCCTGCAGCGGTGCCGCCGTCAGGCCCATGGTGATGCGTTCGAGGGCACCGGCTAGGGCGCCGTCGTCGATCTCGCTCTGGTGATGGCGTGCCGTGAGGATGGCTGCCTCGTTGAGCAGGTTGGCCAGATCGGCCCCAGAAAAACCCGGGGTGCGGCTGGCCCAGGCCGAAAGCGACACCGCCCCAGCCAGGGGGCGGCTACGGGCATGGACCGCAAGGATCGCCTCACGGCCGCGGCGATCTGGCAAGTCAATGGTGATGCGGCGGTCAAAGCGACCGGGCCGCATCAAGGCGCTATCGAGCACATCAGGTCGGTTTGTGGCCGCCAGCAGAATTACTCCGGAGTTGTCCGCGAAACCATCCATCTCGGTGAGGAGCTGGTTGAGGGTCTGCTCCCGCTCATCGTTGCCGCCACCGATACCAGCACCTCGCTGGCGACCGACCGCATCTACTTCGTCGATGAAAATGATGCAGGGCGCTTTGGCTTTGGCCTTGCGAAATAGGTCTCGCACCCGACTGGCACCAACCCCCACGAACATCTCAACGAATTCGGAAGCGGCCATCGAGAAAAACGGCACGCCGGCCTCACCGGCAATGGCTCGGGCCAAAAGGGTTTTGCCAGTGCCTGGTGGCCCCACCAGCAGCACACCCTTGGGGATCTTGGCGCCCACGGCGGTGAAGCGTTCCGGCTCCTTCAAGAAGGTGACCACCTCCTGCAGCTCCTCCTTGGCCTCACCGATTCCGGCCACATCCTCAAATCGCACCGCCACGCCGCCCTCCTCCTGCAACCGGGGCTTACTGCTGCCGAAGCCCATGGCCCGATTGGCCACCTGGGCCGAGCGACGGATCAGGAGAGCAAGTCCAGCCAAAAGCAAAAGCACCAACAAGCCATTAGCCACCAGACCAGCCGTGGCGCCATCAGCCCGGTCGTCGCGCACGTTGAGGGGCACCTTCGCCTGCTCGGCGGTGCGCAAAAGCAGCTGATCGTTACTGAATACCGGCACCGTGGCCTGGCGTCCGTCGTCGAAGCGCACCCGCACTTCCCGCTGCCGCAACGACAACTCCAGATCCTTGACCTTGCCCGCCTGAAGATCCTTCAGCAACTGGCTGTAGGAGGGAGCAGGGTCGCGAGGCGATAGTCCGTTCAACCGCATGGATTGCCCAATTGGAGAAATGCTGTCGCTCACTAGGTTCTGTCTTTGCACTGAGCTTAGCGATTTGACGAAAGGCCAGGCGACAACGGAAGATCTTGGTTTGATGTAGTAGGCCGGAATGGCTGTTCCTAAGAAGAAAACTTCCCAGGGCAAGCGCAATCAGCGCCATGCCACCTGGAAGGGCAAGGCGGCAGTGGCAGCTCAGAAAGCTCTTTCCATAGGCAAGGCAGTGCTGAGCGGCAAGGCCCAAGGCTTCATTTATCCGGTAGATGAGGAAGGCGACGACGGCGAAAGCTGATCGTCCCGAATAATCAATTAGGTCTCTGAGCTAACGCAGCAGCTGCCACCAATCCAGCGGCGGCGGCTGTCCAGCACTGCGTAACCACTGGCTAGCTCAAGCAGGGGATCCTGATAAAGGGATGGGGGCAGGGAACAAAGGCTGGCGCGCACCACGCGATCCAGCTCAGTCGCTGGCAACCAGGCTTCGCCTCGGCGGCGCTGTTTTGCTTCCGCCTGCAGGCGCCAACGTCGCGGTGATTGCCAGCTTTGGGGACGCAGCAGCCATAGCTGGGCCCAGCGCTGCCAAAGCGGCTGATAGGCCTCAAGAGCTTGGTCCCAGTGGGGCAGCCAGGCGAGTTCCTCGGCATTCAGCCCGGCAGGGGGCTCAATAGTGGCAAGGGCTTCCCTGCCCAGGGAGCGGCAACCGAGTAGCCAGCCCTCCAACAGCAACACCTCCGCTTCCACCAGCTCCTCAGCAGAGCGGTCACCCAGTCCACCCCGCAGGGTCTTGTCAAAGCGAGGCAGCCGCAGGGCTCCGCCGGCCTGCCAGACGTCGAGACAATCCAGCGCCAGGGCCACGTCATGACAGCCCGGCGGCAGCCGGGATACGCCAAAAGGGTTGCCTTCAAGCGCTCGTTGCCGCTGCTCCCAGGGCAGGTAAAAGTCGTCGATTGAGGCCACTGCCAGCCCCAGCCCCAGGCCGGCGGCCCGTTGCTGCAGCACTCGAGCCATGGTGGATTTACCAGCTCCCACCGGCCCATTGAGGGCCAGCACCGCGCGCTGGCCACTGCGGCCCAGCAGCTGCAACTGGGCCAGCAGGGGTTGCACAAATCTCCGCTCTAGCTGGGAATCCATCAGGTGCCGAGCTTGAAGGCCTCAATAACCACTGCGTACACCATGCCAATGCGCAGGTTGTCGACCAGCACCCAGCCGAGTCCGGGCGTGGCTCGAACCAAACGGCCGCGCACGCGCACGACCAGCTCCACCAGCAACACCATTGTGAGCACCGCCATCGGGCGCCCACCGGGAATATGCAGCAGCACGTATGCCGTGAGATTGCTGCCGGCGTAGAAGCCCAGCAGCAGGGCCAAAACCACGCTGCTGCGCAGGCGCCAATTGCCTCGCAGATTGCCCAGCAGCTGGGCTACTAGCCGCTCGATAGCCCGATTGAAGCGGGTGAGCTGCAGGTTCGAACGCGTCACGTGGGCGAATCCTCCAGCAAGGCCTGGACATAGGAGAGCGTGATCTGCCCGCCCTGACAAGCGGGCCCCCGCAGCACGGCCGCCCCGGCGCCCAACTGATCCACCACCGCCCGCGCCCGCGCAAAGCGCTGCGGCGGTTCCGCACTGCCGTAGTGACTAAGGGTGAGCAGGCAGGCCAGTCCGGCGCTAGCGGCAGCCGCAAGACCATTGCCGGAATCTTCCAGGGCCAGCGCCGTGCTGGCGGGGTAGCCCAGCTGTTGCAGGGCCAGCCGGTAGGCCTCCGGATCGGGCTTCTTGCGGGCCACATCTTCGCCGCACACCCAGAAGGCGAAGTGCTGGCAGAGCCCCCCCAGCAGGTGCTCCGCCAGCGCCGCCACCGCGGCGCGACCGCTGGTGGTCACGATCACCTGGCTCAGGCCAGCCGAGCCAGCAGCAGCGATCAGCTCAGCCACCCCGGGGCGCAGCCGCAGCTCGCCGGCGGCCACCAGAGCTCCGTAATGGTCTTGCTTGCGGGCCTGCAGCTCAGCGACCATCTCTGGCGGTGGCGGCTCGCCCAGCAGCTCCGTGAGAGCAAAAGTGATCCGCTCCCCGCCACCGCTGATGGCCAGCAGCTCGCCATAGCAGGCGGCATCCCAATGCAAGGGCACGCCAACGTCGGCAAAGGCGCGGTTAAAGGCCAAGCGATGGCCATCCCGCTCGGTCTCCGCCATGGTGCCGTCGACATCCCAGAGCAGGGCTTGCAGGGCCATCAGCTGCTCGCACCAGGGCTCATCAGGCTAGGGCTCATCGCTTCTGGGGGATGCGGCCTAGAGGCAGGTCCCGCACAATGACTTGGTACCGGTTGTTATGTCGTTGCTGCCTGCCCTCCACGAGCAACGCTGGCACCTGCCCGCTCCATTGGCGCCTGGCGCCCTGCAGGCGGCCCCGGCCAGCGATCCCCTGCCCGAACCGCTGCTGGCGCTGCTCAGCCGCCGCGGCTTCACCAGCCCGGAGGCAATCGCCGCCCTGCTGGATCCGGAGGCAGCACCGGCGGCCGGGCGCCACTTCCCCGACCTGGCCAAGGCCGTCGCGCGGCTGAAGCGCGCCTGCAGCCAGGGGGAAGCGGTGGCGATCTGCGGCGACTATGACGCCGACGGGATGACCAGCACGGCCTTGCTGGTGGGGGTGCTGCAGCGCCTTGGCGCCAGGCCGATCGCGGCGATCCCCAGCCGCATGGATGACGGCTACGGCCTCAACGCCGCCATGGTGGAGAAGCTGGCGGAGCAGGGGGTCGCCCTGCTGGTGACCGTCGACAACGGGGTGTCTGCCCTTGAGGCACTGGAGCGGGCCAAAGCCCTTGGCGTCGAGGCGATCCTCACCGACCACCACACGATTCCCGATCCGCTGCCACCGCACCTGGCCCTGCTGCATCCCCAGCGCACCCCGCCCGGATCCCCCTATCGGGGCCTGGCGGGGGTGGGGCTGGCCTATGTGCTGGCGGCGGCGCTCTGCCAAAGCCTGCGGCACACCGACGGCCAGCAGATTGCTCTCAATCTGTTTTGTATCGGCACGATCGCCGACATGGCTCCGCTCGTGGGGGTAAACCGGCGCTGGCTGATCGACGGCCTGCCCGAGCTGAGCCGCAGCCCCCTGGTGGGGCTCCAGGCCCTGCAACAGCTAGCGGGCCTCGACGAGACGCCCCTCGATGCCCAGGCGGTGGGCTTCCAGATCGCGCCGCGGATCAACGCCGTCGGCCGACTTGGGGATCCCCAGCTGGTGGTGGAGTTGCTCACCACCGAAGATCCAAGCCGGGCCCTGGCCCTGGCCCGCGATTGCGAGGCGCTCAACCGCCAACGCCGCGACCTCTGCACCGCCATCGAAGCCGAGGCCCTGGCCCTGCTCGAGGCCGATGGTCCCCAGTGCCCGGCCTTCCTGCTGCTGGCCCAGAACCACTGGCACCACGGCGTGATCGGCATCGTGGCCGCCCGGCTGGTGGAGCGCTTCGGTCTGCCCGCCGCCCTGCTCGCTGGCGAGGGCAACGGCCGCCTGCGGGCCTCGGTGCGGGCTCCCCGGGGCTTTGCGGTGGACGGGGCCCTGCAGCAGTGCGCATCCCTGCTGGAGCGCTTCGGCGGCCACCCCGCCGCCGGGGGCTTCACCGTGCGCGCCGAGCAGGTGGCCGCCCTGCACGAGCAGCTCAACCAACTGGCCCAAACCTGGCTGCAGCAGGCAGGCCATGGCACCCCGGTAGAACCGGAAGCCCTGCTCAGCTTCGAGCAGATCAACCGCAGCTTTTACCGCCAGCTGCAACGGCTCGAGCCCTTCGGCATCGGCCACCCCCAGCCCGTATTCTGGAGCCAGGGCTGCCAGGTGGCGACCCAGAAGCTGTTGCGCGGCGGCCACCTGCAACTGGAGCTGCGCCAGGGCGAGGCGAGCCTGCGCGCCATGGGCTGGCGCTGGCAGGGTGAAACCAACCTGCCGGCCTTGCTGGATGTGGCCTACCGCCTGCGGCTGGACTCCTGGCAGGGGGAGGAGCGGCTACAGCTGGAGCTGGTGGGCTTGCGAGCCAGCGCTGGTGGAGCCGTTGATGGTGGTGAGGTGGTGTTGCAGCACCACAACCGCACCTACTGGTGTCGCCGCGAGGGGGCTGGGCTGGTGGTGCGCAATGCGGCCGGCGACGAACTCACAAGCGCCGAGGGCGCCAGCCACGACCACCCCTACGTAAGAGGCCTGATGCAGGATGCGGCCCTGGCCCTGGGCCTGGTCGCCTGAGATGTCCTTACCCCTAAACCGCGGCCAGCTCCACTTCCTGTTGCAGCTCCTGCTTTTAGGGCTGCTGGTGGGCTTGGCTTGCTGGCCCCTGAATCTGGTGGATCACGCCCAGGAGCTGCTGCTGCAGCGCTTGCCCAACTTTGCCGGCGGGGCCTGGACGCTGCAGGGCCTGGCGATAGCCCTGGCGCCGGTGCTGGTGATGCCAGCGCTGCTTTGGCTTCAGGCCGGCCCCTGGGGCCGGGGTGCGGGCTCGGGCATACCCCAAACAATCGAGAGCCTCGAGAATCCCGAGCAGGCCGCTGCCTTGATGGCACCCTTCGCCACCGTGGCGCGGCTCTGCATCTGGTCGGCGGCCAGCCTGGCCCTGATGCCCCTCGGCCGCGAGGGCCCCGTGGTGCAGTTGGGAGCGGCAGTGGCCCACGGCCTGCGGCAACGCTTCCCCCGCTTGCTGGCCAAACTCAGCACCCAGAGCCTGATGGCAATCGGCGCCGGCGCCGGCCTAGCGGGGGGCTTTAACAGCCCGCTAATGGGAGCTGTGTTTGTGGTGGAAGAACTCACCGGACGCTTCCAAACAGCCGTGCTGTGGCCGGCAGTGGTGGTCTGCTCAGCAGCAGCCCTGGTGAGCAATCTCGCTGGCACACCCCTTTTCACCCTGGGCATGGTTCAGACCACCCAGCCGGAATGGCAGCAACTGCTATGGGCCCTGCCCGTCGGGGTGGGTGGCGGCCTGCTGGGCGGCCTATTCAGCCGCATCCTCTGGCAGAGCTCGGCCCTGCTGCGCCAGCGAGTACGGCAGCGGCCCCTGGCCTGGGGGCTGGGGCTGGGATTGGCCCTTGGCCTGATCGCCTTGGCCAGCGGTGGCTGGAGCGGTGGTGATGGCGAAGCCCTGATGGCTCAGCTGCTTGAAGGTCGCGGCAGCTTGCCGGTGCCAGGCTCGCCCCTCAGCGTGATCGGCTGGCTGCTGGTGGTGGCAGCCCGATTGGTGGCACCGATTTTGGCCTTGGCAGCGGGAATACCCGGGGGCCTGATTGATCCAGCCTTCGCCATTGGGGCCCTGTTTGGCAGCGGCAGCCTGGAGCTGCTTGGGGACAGCCGCGAGCTTGGCTTGGCCCTAGGTATGGCGGCAGCCCTAGCCGGGGCTACCCAGTTGCCCCTGATGACGGTGCTGTTTGCCCTGCGCATGGCAGGGGATCAGCAGTGGCTCTTCGGCATCCTGCTGAGCGCCGTGGTGGGTGCCTATGTGGGCCGCCAGATCCAGCCTGAGCCGATTTATCACGCCCTCTGGAACCTCGGCCGAAGTGGCGATCAGAGTGCGCCGCGGCGGTAGAAGAGCACGAAGATCACGGCAGGACCAGCCAGGGTGATCAGCGCCAGGGCGGCAAAATTGGCGATCAGGTGGAAGTCGATACCCATGGAGATTGCTGCCGTAGAGCAGTAGTCGCTGTGGGCACAGGTTAGGGGTCGATCCCAGCGGCCCATGCCTGCCGGCAGGCTCTGTGACGGCTTGTCACAGCGGCAGTAGAGCCTTGAGCTGTGGCTGAATGGAGTTAATCGCTGCAGGGGGATGGCCAGGGACGATCGGGCCCATTGGGGATGCATCACCGGCTGCGGAGCCTGCTGCCGGCTGGATCCCAGTCTGCGTCAGGAAGCAATCGAGGCGCTTAGCCCAGAGCAGCAGGAGCAGTATCTGGCCATGGTTGGCCCCGATGGCTGGTGCATCAACTTCAACACCGGCGCGCGTAGTTGCCGCATCTATGCGGACCGACCTGACTTTTGCAACGTGGCCAACCTGGTGCAGCTGTTTGGCACGGTTGACGATCCAGGCGCCGGCGACCGCCTGGCTATTGGCTGCTGCCTGCAGCAGATCCGCAGTGAATACGGAGGCCGTGGCAGGGTAATGAAACGCTTTAGGCGTGCCATACGGAAGCGTTTATGAGCAGCGAACCCGATCCAAGCGCCAACCGGGCAGGCAGTTGGGGTGCCGCCTTCCTGACCACCTTCACCACGGTCTTCCTGGCTGAGCTTGGGGACAAGACCCAGCTCGCCGCCCTCCTGCTCTCTGCCCAATCAGGCAGGCCAGTTGTCGTGTTTGTTGGCGCCTCCCTGGCCCTGATTAGCTCCAGCCTGGTAGGGGTGTTACTTGGCCGCTGGCTGGCCAAGGTGATGCCGCCACAGCAGTTGGAGCGCCTGGCGGGAATCCTGATGGTGGCCCTGGGCCTGTGGCTGGGCCGGCAAGCCGTACTGGGCCTGGTTCCCAGCCCCTCCGACCTTCCCCTCTCCTAACCGCAGCGCTACGCCATGCCCTTCGCCCTGCTCGCTTCCACCTTCGCCACAGTGTTTTTGGCTGAGCTGGGAGACAAAACCCAGCTGGCCATCGTGACCATCAGTGGCACCTCAACCCGCCCTGGAGCGGTGTTTGCCGGCAGTTCCGCTGCCCTGGTGCTGGCCAGCCTGCTGGGCGCAGCCGCCGGCGGCTCCCTATCCGCCGTGATCCCCACCAATGCCCTGCAGCTGGCAGCCTCGGTTGGCTTTCTGGTGATCGGCGCACGCCTGATCCAGCGATCGAGCAGCCCGGAAGCCGAAGAATCGTCAGCTGACTAATATCAGTCCATGAAGGCCTTGGCGGCCGTGGGCATCGCTCCGAGTCCAGTCCGCCATCAACCGGCTTCAGTCCAGCCACCGCCCCTGCACCCCGGGTTCTCCGGGGCGGCCCCCTGCCAACCAGCCCTCCCATCGATGAAGTTCACGGTCGCCGACCTGCTCGACCAGCTGCCCGCCCAGGAAGCCCTGCCGCTGACAAAGCTGGAAAAAGCCCTGGGCATCAGCCAAAAAGCTGAAAAGCAGCAGCTTCAGATCGGCCTCGACGGGCTCAGCCGCCTTGGCCTGCTCGAGGTCAGTGAGGCCGGCGTCGCCCGCCGCGAAGACCCTGAACTGATCGCCGCACGGCTGCGTTGCTCCAGCAAAGGCTTTTGCTTTGCCCTGCGCGAAGACGGCGGCGAAGACATCTACATCCGCGATCACCAGCTCAACCACGCCTGGAATGGCGACCGAGTGCTGGTGAAGGTGACCCGCGAAGGCGGCCGTCGCCGCTCACCCGAAGGCGGGGTGCAGTGCGTTCTTGAGCGCCACACCACCTCGCTGCTGGCCAAGGTCGAGCAGCAGGATGAGCGACTGGTGGCCACCCCCCTAGACGACCGCCTGCTAACGGCGGTGGAGCTGCCAGCTGGCGACGCCGCCCATCTCGATTGCGAACAGGCATCGGTGGTGGAAGTGCTGGTGGACCGCTATCCGGTGGGGCAATTTGCCCCTCAGGGTCACGTGGCGCGCAGCCTGCCTGTAAACGGGGGGGAAGAAGCCGACCTCGACCTGCTGCTGACCAAGCACCGGCTCCACAGCCGCCCCCAGCCACCCCGGGCAACCCTCAAAACCCTGGCCGCCAAGGAGCGCATCGACCTCACCGCCCAAGCCACCCTGCTGCTTGAACCATGGAGCGGCAAGGAAGCCCCCGCTCTGCCAGCCCTGAGCATTGAGGAGCGCGACGGCGGCTGGACCCTGTGGGTGCACACCCCGGCCATCGCTGAGCGCTTCAGCGCCGGCAGCACCCTGGACACCTGGCTTCGTAACCAGGCTGACGCTTACTGCACCGGAAACCAGTGGCTACCGCTGCTGAGTCCAGCCCTGGCCAAGGCCAGTTCCTTCAAGGTCGGAGAGGTGCAGGAAGCCCTGTCGGTGGCCCTGGAGCTGGGCGCTGACGGCAGCCTTGAGCACTACCGCTTTAGCCGCAGCCAGATCAATCCCGTGGCGGCAGTCGGTTTGGAAGCACTAAACGCCCTGGCGGAGCGCAAACCCAAGAGCCGCACCGTGCCAGCGGCGCTCAAGGGGCTGAAGGAGCAGCTGGGCCTGCTGGAGCAGCTCATCGCTGTCACTTGCCTCCTGCGCCAAAGGCGGCAAGCGGCAGGATCCCTCGACCTCAACCTGCCCCTGCCCGCCATCGACAGCCTGGGAGATCTGGCTGTGCCCGGCCCCGACAGCGCCCTAGCTGGCTGGCTTGTGAGCCTGGAGCCCCACCATCCCCTGGCCCTGATGCGCGAAGCGGTGCTGCTAGCCGATCAGGCCCTAGGCCAGCACCTGGCAACGTTGGAACTGCCGGCGATATATGCCACCAATGCCCTGGCGGACCCCAGCGACCTCAACGACGTTGCCCGGGCTGCTCTGGCCCTCGACATCCCGCTGGAGCTGAGCGAAGAGGGCAATGCCAGTGCGGCTGAATTGGCCGCCGCCTTCGCTGGCACCGACCGCAGCCGGGCCCTGCAGCAGCAACTGCAGGCCATCCTCAAACCGATCCAGCTCAGCACCAGCCCCGGACCCCATGCCCTGGCCGGCCTGCTGGAAGAGGGGGCAGCCCTAGCCCCCTGGTGCTGCCCAACCCTGCACTACGCCGACCTCTGGAACCAGCAACTGCTGGTGCTGCTGCTCACCGAGGGCAAGGACCGCCCCAGTGTGCGCCACAAAACCACCGTCGATCTGGCATCGGATGCCTGCCACGGCGCCATCGACTGGCCGCTGCTGGCCCCTAGCCAGCTCACTCCCTACCTGGAAGTTCAGGAGCATGGGCTGGTGCAGCGTCTCAATGGCCGGCGCCGCTTTTTATCTGAACTGCAGGCCGACCTGCTGGCCATGCTCCAGGCCCGCCAGGCCGAGCCCTTAGTGGGGCAGGTGCTTCCTGGGGTAATCAGCGGTGTGCAGAGCTACGGCTTCTTCGTGGAGGTGCCCCCTTCCCAGGTGGAAGGCCTGGTGCACGTCAGCTCCCTCAAGGACGACTGGTACGAGTACCGCTCCCGCCAAAACCGCCTGGTGGGACGCAAAAACCGTCGCACCTACATGCTCGGTGACCAGGTGCAGGTGGAGATCCAGAAGGTGGATGCCCTGCGCCACCAGATCGATCTGGCCGTGGTGTTGCCCGATGGCTACGAGAGCGATACGGCCGACTCCTATCCCCAAAACCAGGACCAAAACCAGGACCAAAACCAGGACCACGACGACATCGACCCCTTCGCGCCCATCGCGGTACTGAGCGAGGTCTGAGCCATGGTTCGGCCATCCGGAACCAGCTCCGGAACGGGGCCGGTGGTGCTGGCCGTTTCTGGCGCCTCGGCCCAGCCCCTCGCCCAGCGGGCCCTGCAATTGCTGCTGGAGGCGGGAGAAGCGGTGGAGCTGGTCACCTCTCGCGGAGCCATTGGCGTCTGGCAGGCCGAACTGGGACTGAGGGTGCCCTCAGAACCTGATGCCCAGGAAGCCTTTTGGCGGGAACGCACCGCTGTAAGCACCGGGCAGCTGCGCTGCCACCGCTGGAACGACCAGGCCGCTGGCATTGCCAGTGGCAGCTTCAAAACCCGCGGCATGGTGATCCTGCCGGCCTCCATGGGAACCGTGGGGCGCATCGCTTCGGGGGTAGCCCTGGATCTGGTGGAGAGGGCCGCCGATGTTCACCTCAAAGAGGGGCGCCCCCTTGTGATCTGCCCGAGGGAAACCCCCTGGAGCCTGGTGCACCTCCGCAACCTCACGGCCTTGGCCGAGGCTGGTGCCCGCATCGCCCCGCCGGTGCCTGCCTGGTATCACCAACCCCAATCGATCGAAGACATGGTGGATTTTCTGGTGATCCGCGTCTTTGACGTGCTCGGCTACGAGCTTGGCAACCTGCGCCGTTGGCAGGGGCCGCCGCACCAGCCAGGATCCCAAGGGGCACCAGCCGCCGGGACGACTTCCCTCTAGGCCGCCCTCCTCACCCCAGTCGATCCTTTGGCCCTGCTGCAACGCCTGCTGCTGCTCCCCCTGCTGGCTCCCCTGCTGCTGGTGCTGCTGGTAGGCGCCCTAAACCCCCGACCCAATGCGGCCCTGCGCCTGCTGGTTTGGACCAGCCCGGCCCTGCCAATCGGAGCCTGGATAGCCCTGGCCGCCAGCGCGGGAGCCGGGCTGAGCGCCGCCGGTGCCGCCCTAGCCCTGCGCACTGGGCCGCTCACCCTGCGCCGTCAAGTTGGCCGCGGCGCCAGTGCCCCCGAGGAGAACTGGAGGCAGCCGCAGCAGCAAAACCAAAGCGAGCCAGCAAGGCCAGCCCCTCGAGCCGCCGCCGGGCCGCCGAGACCCCCTGGCGAACCAGCCCCAACCGTTGCCGTGCCATTCCGGGTGATTCGCAAAGGCAGCAATCCAGCTTCAGCAGGCGAACCGGTTGTGACCCAGGCCGCTGCCGTGGGTGATGGCTGGGACAGCCCCAGCAGTGACGACTGGTGAGCTAACTGCCTAGCAACCTGCGTAAAGTCCAAGGACGATGCCGAAAGGGGCCTGCAACGGTGAGCGAATCCGCCCAGCCAGCTGCCAAAGATCAGCCCGCAAAGGCCAAACCGCCTGCAGTGGAAGACCAGCCGTTTGAGATCTTTGTGCCCCAGCTACTGATCCCGGCCCTGGCCAAAGAGATCCAGGGCTACGGAGGAGCTGCTGCCGAACTGGCCTTTGTGCAAGGAGCCATGCCCGTGGTGGGGTCGGAGTGCTGGATGGTTCAAGGGGAGCTGCCGGGTCGGCGTCGCTTCTGGCTGTGCTTCACCAAACCAGATATCAGTTCAGCCAAAACGGTGGCTTTGGCAGAGGCAGGCGGCCAGCCAAGCCTGCTGGAGTCGTTTCTGATCGACGAGAAGAAGATGAGCCTGGCGCTGCTGGTATCGCGGCTGGTGCAGCGGCTCAACGGTCAGAAATGGCTCGGCCCGAACTGACGGCCACGCCCTCTACGATGCAAGAACTGCCGTAAGCCGCAAGCCTCGATGGTGCCTCCAGCCTCAACTGCCAGCGCTACCGCCAGCCCCAGTCAAGCCTCTGTGGGCTCGCCCGGTGCACCAGCCGTCAAAGATCCGGCCAAGGACACGATCCTTACGCCCCGCTTCTACACCACAGATTTCGACGCCATGGCGGCGATGGATCTGCGGCCAAATGAGGTGGAGCTTGAGGCCATATGCGAGGAGTTCCGCAAGGACTACAACCGCCACCACTTCGTGCGCAACGGCGAGTTTGAGGGGGCAGCCGAGAAGCTAGATCCTGATACCCGCAGGGTTTTCGTTGAGTTTCTTGAGCAGAGCTGCACCTCTGAATTTTCTGGCTTCCTGCTCTACAAGGAGCTCAGCCGCCGCATCAAAACCAAAAATCCGCTGCTTGCCGAGTGCTTTGCCCACATGGCGCGCGACGAGGCCCGTCATGCTGGCTTCCTCAATAAAGCCATGGGAGATTTTGGGCTGCAACTCGACTTGGGCTTCTTGACCGCCAGCAAGTCGTATACCTTCTTCAAGCCTAAATTCATCTTCTACGCCACCTACTTGAGCGAGAAGATTGGCTACTGGCGCTACATCGCCATCTATCGCCACCTAGAGCAAAATCCAGAAAGCAAGATCTTCCCGATCTTTAACTTCTTCGAGAATTGGTGCCAAGACGAGAACCGCCATGGCGATTTCTTTGATGCCTTGATGAAGGCTCAGCCAGACACCGTGCGGGGCTTCACCGCCAGGCTTTGGTGCCGCTTCTTCCTGCTGGCAGTGTTTGCCACCATGTACGTCCGAGATGTTGCTCGAAAAGAATTCTACGAAGCCCTGGGCCTCGATGCTCGCGAATACGACAAGGTCGTGATTGCTAAAACCAACGAGACTTCCGCCAGAGTGTTCCCCGTGGTGCTGAATGTTGACCATCCCAAGTTCTACACCCGCCTAGAGCGTCTGGTTAGCAACAACGCCAAGCTCAGCGAGGCCGACGTAAGCAGCGCTCCTGGAGCAATAAAAGTTTTGCGCAAACTGCCTTATTGGATCGCCAATGGCGCAGAAATGGCCAAGCTTTATTTCACCCCTGCCATCCGCAGCGAGCAATTCCAGCCCTCAGTTCGCTGAGCAAGTGCGCTGATTTTTTCTTGATGCGCTGACCATTCTGATATGCCTGCCAGCCTTTGCCTGGCCTGCAGTTACATCATTCCTTCGCTGAGTTCTTTTGGTTGCCTCCAAACCGGTTGTTCTCCAGTCGGCTGCAGCCCAGCCGGCAGTGGTAGCGGCAGATGCATTTGATCAAAGCTGGATGCTGCGGCTGGAGGCCTTACTGGCGAGCGCCAGGGCAGCAGGTGCCGATTTAGTTGAGATATTCCTGGAGCGCACCGACCACCTCGGCGTCTTGGCTGAGCAGGACACCATCACCAGCGTCAGCCCAGCCTTCGGCATGGGCGCTGGTATCCGGGTGTTCCTGGGCGACCGCGATGGCTTTGTTAGCACCAACGACCTGAGTGATCTCGGCCTGATGCAGGCCCTTGAGCAAGCCCTCGGCATGCTCGGATTGAGCCACAGCAGCAGCAACTCCAGCCCCTTCGAAGGTCTGCAGGTGATGCGAGATTTCGCCGCCGCCAAGCTGGACTGGCTTGATAGCTGCCCCTCCCTAGCTGAAGCCACCTTGAAGCTGCTGGAGGGCACCTGCCGCCTCGAGCACCACGGCAGCCACTTACAGGCCAGGCGCGGCAGCTACTCCCGCGACTGGCAGTCGGTGCTGGTTGCTGCCAGTGATGGCACCTTTGCCCGCGACATCCGCCTGCACCAGTCCCTCGGTTTAAACGTGCTTGCCGCCGACGGCGACCACCGCGCCGGCCTCGGCCGCCGCTACGGCACCTCCGATCGCCCCGATGACCTGCGCCAATGGGACGCGGACGCCGCCGCCCAGGAGGTGTGCTCGAGTGTGGGCACCATGCTCTACGCCGATTACGTCGAAGCCGGTCAGATGCCTGCGGTGCTGGCCAACCGCTTCGGCGGCGTGATTTTTCATGAGGCCTGCGGCCACCTGCTGGAAACCACCCAGGTGGAGCGGGGCACCACCCCCTTTGCTGAGATGGTTGGCCAATCCATTGCCCACGAGGCCGTCACGGCCATCGATGAAGGCCTGAGCGACGGCGCCTTCGGCTCCCTTTCTATGGACGACGAAGGCATGGAGCCCCAGCGCACCGTGCTGATCGAAAACGGGGTTCTCAAGCGCTTCCTCAGCGATCGAGCCGGCGAACTGCGCACCGGCCACAGCCGTACGGGCAGCGGCCGGCGCCAGGGCCATACCTTTGCTGCGGCCAGCCGCATGCGCAACACCTTCATCGCCGCCGGCCCCCACACCCCCGAGCAGCTGATCGGCTCCGTCGACAAGGGGCTCTATTGCAAATCGATGGGCGGCGGCAGCGTCGGCCCCACCGGCCAGTTCAACTTCGCCGTGGAGGAGGGCTACTTGATTGAAAACGGCCAGCTCACCAAACCGGTAAAGGGGGCCACCCTGATTGGCGAAGCCAAGGAGGTGATGCCGCGCATTTCGATGTGCGCCAACGACCTGGAACTAGCAGCGGGCTTCTGTGGCTCCGTGAGCGGCAGCATCTTCGTGACCGTCGGCCAGCCCCACATCAAGGTGGATTCAATCACCGTGGGAGGACGCTGACCATGACCCAGCCCACCATCCAGACCCTGAACGCCGAGGCCCTCAGCGGCCGGCTCCAGCAACTCGCCCAAGGCGCCGGCATCCAGCAATGGGATCTCGGCGCCTCCTGCAGCACCGACACCTCCGTGCAGGTAGACCGCGGCGAAGCCAAACAGATGAAAGGGGCCCAACGCAGCGCCATCACCTTGCGGGTGTGGAACGGCGACGGCCTAGTTGGCATTACCAGCACCTCAGACCTCAGCGATTCCGGCCTGGCCCGGGCCTTGAGCGGCGCCCGCGACGCCAGCGCCTTTGGCAATGCGGAGGAAACCCCGGCGTTCTCGACCCTGGCCACCGCACCCCTGGCCCCACTAGATCAACCGCTGCATCAACCCCAGCCGATCCTCAGCCTGCTGGACACCCTCAAACAGGCCGAACGGCAACTGCTTGATCGCCACATAGCAATCGCCACAGTTCCCTACAACGGCCTAGCCCAGCGCAGCAGCGAGCGCCTCTATCTCAACAACGAGGGGGCCTGCCGCCACCAGACCCTGACCACCGCCAGCCTCTACCTCTACGCCAGGGCAGAGGAAGCCGGTCGCAAACCACGCAGTTCCGGTGCCGTGCGCCTGGCCTACGGCACCACCGAACTCGACATCGCCGGCTGCATCGAAGAGGCCGCCGAGCGCACGATCGCCCACCTTGACTACGCACCGATCGAAACTGGTTACTACACCTGTGTTTTCAGCCCGGAAGCCTTCCTCGACTTGATCGGGGCCTTCAGCAGCCTCTTCAATGCCCGGGCCGTGCTCGATGGGGTGAGCCTCAGCCACCGCGACTCCCTCGGCGACAGCGTTGCCGTGCCCTTTCTGAGCATCCGCGATAACGGCCTGCACCCCGGCAATGTGGGCGCCTCTGCCTTTGATGGCGAGGGCACCCCCACCGCGCCCCTAGACCTAGTGGCTGGGGGCGTGCTGAAAAACTTCCTGCACTCGGAGGCCACAGCCCGAGCATTTGGGGTGGCGCCCACCGGCCATGCCGGCATGGGAGCAAAGGTGTCGGTGGGGGCCGATTGGTTCGAGATTTGGGCTACCCCTGGCAGCGACGGCGGCCAGCAGGGTCTAGATCGCTTAAACCATTCCGGCCCCGTTGTGGTGATCGACTCCCTGTCGGCGCTACATGCTGGAGTTAAAGCCAGCCAGGGTTCCTTCTCCTTGCCCTTTGACGGCTGGTTGGTTGAGGGTGGGGTCAGCCGCTCGATCGAAGCCGCCACCGTCGCTGGCGACATCCGCACCGTGATGAAGGCGATCGTCGGCTTTGAAGGCCTGGCCAAGATCACCCCGGATGGCCTCTGCCCTTACGTCTGGGTGGAAGGGCTCTCGATCACCGGCGAGGCCTGATCATCTGTCCTTGAAGATCCTGTTTTGGGGCACCCCCGCCTACGCCGTGCCCAGCCTTGATGAGCTGGTGGCGGCAGGGCACGAGCTGGTGGGGGTGGTTACCCAGCCAGATCGGCGGCGGGGGCGGGGCAAGGACTTACTGCCAAGTCCTGTCAAGGCACGCGCCCTGGAGCTAGGCCTGCCGATATTCACGCCGGAGCGGATCCGCCGCGAGCCCGAGCTCCAGGGCAGGCTTGGCGCCCTCGGCACCGATGTGTCCGTTGTGGTGGCATTTGGCCAGATCCTGCCGCCAGAGGTGCTGGCCCAGCCCCCCCTGGGCTGCTGGAACGCCCACGGCTCCCTACTGCCCCGCTGGCGTGGCGCCGGACCGATCCAGTGGTGCCTACTGCAGGGCGACAGCAGCACCGGCGTCGGGATTATGGCCATGGAGGAGGGCCTCGATACCGGGCCGGTGCTGCTGGAGCGCTCTATCTCCATTGGCCTGCTGGAGAACGCCCAGCAGCTGGGGCAGCGGCTCGCCCAGCTCAGCGCCGAGCTGCTGGTAGATGCCCTGCCGCGCATCGAAACCGCCGGAACGGGACCAGAAGCCGAACGGCTAGCCCGGCTCGGGGTTCGTGTCCAGGGAGAAGTGGGCCTCAGCTACGCCCGGATGCTCACCAAAGACGACTTGTTAGTCGACTGGAACCAGTCGGCTCTGGAAATTCATCGTCGGGTGATGGGCCTGTACCCCGGCGCCGTCACCCAGTGGCAGGGCAAGCGGCTAAAACTTCTAGCCACCGAACCTCTGGTCGCCAGGCTCGCTTCTCAACTGAGCCCAGAAGCCCGCTACTTACTAGCGGAGCCAGCAGCATTTTCGAAAGGATTGTTGTCGGCAGCAGCGGCGCCCGGAACCGTGCTAGCGCTTGCTGCCGATGCGGGCCTGGTGATTGGCACTGCTGGCTGCCCATTGCTGGTAAGAGCAGCCCAACTGGAGGGCAAGTCACCTGCCCAAGGCCAGAGCTTGCTGCAACAACTGGGCTGCAGCGCAGGTGATCAGCTTGGGATCACCTAGACCCAACTTAAGTTCTGTGTTGCTAGGGCTCCCTCACTTTTCGGCGCTAGTAACCGCAGCTAGAGAGGAAGAAGACCTTGCTCGGCAACCATGGGAAACGACAGGCCGCTACGTGGTCAGCCATGAGCAACAGCCCCACTTGCACCACCGGGTAGCAAACCTGGCCAGCGCCTATGCCACCTGTCACGGTTTTGAAATGGGGCGACAGAACAGCGGGCCCCTAGCTGCCCAGGCAGCTGGTTGATCCTCAAGGCTCGCCCGCAGACAGTGGAGCGGCAACTGCCTTGCGGTGGATGGCGTGCAGCCCCTCAAGTTGGTTGTGCACAGACAACAGCTGGTCGCGGATGTGCTGGCTGTTGTCGATGCGCCCCAGGGCCAGCAGCATCGACTCGATCTGAACCTTGCAGTCGATCAGGACTCGGCATTCAGGGGATCCGGGCTCGTAGGGCATAGGGGCATTTATCAACGTCCCTATCCGAGCGGAGACAACCCTTAGCCGGTGTGTCGATTGCTGCCGTTAGGGCTAGATCAACGCCCAGAGCTGTAGCGCCCCCGACGGCCCCCGTCGCTGCCGCTGCGGGAGGGTCCGGCTGGGGGTCCACCCCTGCGGGCACCACCGCCCCTGCCCTTACCCCGACCACCGCTGAGATCCAGGGGTGGAGCAGAGAGCACCTTGGGCTCAAAACCGGGCACCTCCTGCCGCGGCAGACGGGTGCCGATCATGCGCTCAATGGCCCGCAGTAGCTCACTTTCCTCAGCTGCCACCAGGGAAATTGCGTGGCCGTTGTGGCCGGCCCGGCCGGTGCGGCCGATCCGGTGTACGTAGTCCTCCGCCTGGTTCGGCAGGTCCAGGTTGACCACGTGGGGCAGCTGGTGAATGTCAATGCCACGGGCAGCCAGGTCTGTTGCCACCAGCACCCGCAAAGAACCAGCCTTGAAGTCGGCCAAGGCTCGGGTGCGAGCTCCCTGACTCTTGTTGCCATGGATAGCCGAAGCCGACATCCCCTCGCGGGTGAGTCGCTCGGCCATGCGGTTGGCGCCGTGCTTGGTGCGTGAAAACACCAGCACCTGCTGCCAGTTGTTGCTGCTGATCAAGTGGCTGAGCAGATCACCCTTGCGATCCATGTCGCAGGGATGGAGCAGGTGCTCCACCGTGGGAGCGGTGCGGTTTTCGGGAGTGGCCTGGAGCTGCACCGGGTTGTGCAGCAGGCCGGTGGCAAGGCGGCGAATATCCCCAGAGAAGGTGGCTGAGAACAGCAGGTTTTGACGCTTGGGCGGCAGCAGGGCCAGGATTTTCTGGATATCGCGGATGAAGCCCATATCCAGCATCCGGTCGGCCTCATCGAGCACCAGGATCTCGACCCGGTCGAGCCGCAGGGCTTTCTGCTGATAAAGGTCCATCAGCCGGCCCGGGGTGGCTACCAGCACGTCAGTGCCGCGCTGCAACCTGGAAATCTGGGGATTCACCTTGACCCCGCCGAACACCACGTCGCTGCGCAGATCGAGGTAGCGGCCGTAGGCCCGCACGCTTTCGCCAACTTGGGCAGCCAGCTCGCGGGTAGGGGTGAGCACCAGGGAGCGAACAATGCCGGCGCGGGCGGGGGGGCCGTGGCGCAGGCGCTCCAGCATCGGCAGGGTGAAACCGGCGGTCTTGCCCGTGCCGGTCTGGGCCGCCGCCATCACGTCGTGACCCGCCAGCACCGCCGGGATGCACTGGCCCTGGATCGGTGAGGGCTTGGTGTAACCCTTTTCGGTTACCGCCTTCAAGATCGGCTCACCCAGCCCAAACGATGCAAAGTCGAGCAGCTCGGGAGCATCGCTGCTGAGCGCAGCAGCGTCCACCGCCGCCGGACTGGAATCGGCAACCTCTGTGCCGGATCGTGGAGAGGGCTGACGGATTGCAGGTGTTGCGTGATCCCCCACCCTAGGGACCAGCGAAGTGGCTGCAGCGCTCGCATGGGCCATCGGGAAGCACGGCACAGCGCAGCAGCGGGCTGCGGGCGTTGAAACGGCAATCGGGGTTCCCGATCACCCACTGGTTTTGCCACCAGCGGGCATCGGTGGGCTGGCGCTGAGGCTTCACCTGCAGAGCGACACTGGCAAGTTCGTAGCACCCATTGCGCAATTGATAGCGGTGGCGCCGCTGCAGCACCAGAAAACTGCGGCCGCCAGCCTCAAGCCAACGGCCCGGATGGGGCACCTCAGCCAGCTCTGGCACCTCAAGCCAATCGAGCAGGCGATCGCTGCCGATCTGGCGCAGCTCCACCCTCATGGCTCCAGCGGTTTCGGCTCCAGAGGCAGGCGCACCGAAAAGCCCCAAGTAAACAAGGCAGCCACCAGCAGCAGCAGCAGCCACTCCGGCGCCACCACCTGGGGCAGGCCCAGGCGCAGCAGCAGCTTCATACCCACCAGACCCACCGCCAGGTAGCCGGCCGTTTCCAGATGCTTGTAGACCTCAAGCCAACGAATAAACAGCTCTGCGGTGAGTCGCAGGGCGATAACGCCGATCACCCCACCGGCCATCACCAGCCACAGCCGATCACTCACCGCCACCGCTGCGGCAACGCTGTCAAGCGAAAAAGCCAGATCGGTAAGGGCCAGGGTGGCCACAATTGAGCCAAGCCCGGCGGGGTGCAGCGAGCCGGGCTTGGCTCCTGCAGTGGCTGCACCATCAGCAGCACCAGCCGCGCCGGCCCCCTCTTCGGGCTCAGACCACACCAGCAGCAGGTGGCGCCCGCAAAGCCACAGCAAATAGGCCGCCGCCGCCAGTTGCAGCGGCCAGAAATTCAGCACCCAGCGGGCAGCCACGATCAAACCAAGCCGAAAAACCAGGGCCAAGGCCAGGCCGAGGTTGAGGGCCTGGCGCTGACGGGCCGGATCCTCCAGGCCCCGGGCGATAGCCGCCAGGGCAATGGCATTGTCGGCGGAGAGCACCGCCTCTAAGGCCACCAACAGGGGCAGCAACAACAGCACCTCACGCCACTGGTCTGCCTGGTTCAGCAGGGGGGTGAGGGATTGGATCGACTCCGCTTCCACGGGCTGCAGCGGGTCAAGATGGGATTCACTCTAGAAAGCTGGGTTGGAGCATCCGTTAAGCGAACTGCAGTTCAACGTCCAGCTGCTCCATGCCGAACCAGGCAGCCGAGTGGTGCTGGTGCAAATAAGCCGTGCTGGCCAGGTAATCGACGCAGCACTGGGCGAAGCAGCGACCGCCGAGGCTGCAGAAGACCGAGCCCGCCAACGCCTGGGTGAACACCTTCCAGTAGCCGCGCCCCCTACTGCGAGCGCACCCACTGCGAACACACCCACGCCCGTCCGGATTAGTAGTACGCCCCCCCAGGTTCAGCCCAAACCCCAAGCCGAGCGCCCAGCGGCGCCCAGCCCCCCTCCGGCACAGGCGATCGAAGAACCGCCGGCCGACCCGGAGGATTGGAGCAGCGAGTTGGCCCGACTGGATTTACAGCTGCAGAGACTCGGCTGGAATCGCGAGCAGGAGGCCGTTTATCTCGAGAGGGTATTCGGCCACCCCAACCGCAACCGCCTCACCAGCTATGGGGACCTGCTGGCCTACCTACAGGCCCTAGAGGGCTTTGCCGATGGCAGCGACCCCGCCAGCGCACCACCCCCCTTACGCCGCAAGGAGCTGCTCAGCCAGTGTGAGGAGCTGCTTAGCCAGTTGCAGTGGGATCTGGGCCAGGGTCGTGCCTTCCTCGAGAAGCACTTTGCACTAACCAGCCGCCAACTACTTAGCGACAGCCAACTGCTTCAATTTAATATGTTGCTGGAAAGTGAGTGGCTCGCCCAAAGCTCACCCGCAACTTTAGGGAACTAAAAGTTCAGCTGGCTGGGGAAAGGGGGCTGGGTGGCCAAACAGGAAGCCCTGCCCCCTTAAGCAGCCCATCGCCAGTAGGGCTTCTGCCTGGGCTTCAAGCTCAACCCCTTCGGCGATCACATCCAAACCAAGATCGAGAGACAGCCTGATCATCGAGTCCACAACTACCCTACGACGAGGATGGTTCAGCAGACCGGCCGTAAAACTACGATCGATCTTGATTGCATCAATGGGCAGTTGGGATAGCCAGGACATACTTGAATAACCAGTACCAAAGTCATCTAGATATACTCTACAACCCACTGCACGCAGGATGTTCAGCTCGTTAATTGCGGTGCGAGGACGATCTATCAAGACGGATTCGGTGACCTCAACAGCCAGGCGCCCTAAATCAACCTCATAGCGCTCTGCGATGGCAATCATCCGCCCAGCAAGACCCTCCCGGCAGACTTGCAGCGGACTTATATTGATCGAAATTACAAGATCAGGGGCTGTATTCTCTGTCAATTTCAGCACCGCCAAGCAACGGTGCAAAACAAGATCACCCAATTGATCAATCAAGCCCACAGACTCGGCAACCGAAATAAATTCGCTTGGCGCCATCCAGGCACCCTCAAAATCACGAATACGGACGAGCGCCTCGAAGCCAATCGAATCCCGGCTCTTTAGATCAACAACAGGCTGAAAATCAACCTTAAGTAGATCACCATCAATTGCAGACTGCAACTGGCGCTTTATCAAAACTCCCCGCCTGACCTGAGCATCAATTACGTTGTCATAGATGGTGATTGAGCGCTCATCGCTACCCTTAGCCGCATACATCGCCAGATCAGCACGGCGCAATAACTCATCTACAGTGACCTCAGGATCATCAGTAGAGGCAATACCCACAGACATGCTGGGTGTAATCGAATAATCCTGTGAAATCCAGGGCTTGGAAACCAGAGCCTGCAAGCGTTCCGCCAGCCATACTGCTGCCATTGGCGTGGGCACACCAGGGCTCAACACCACGAATTCATCCCCCCCCAGCCTGGCAAGCACATCCTCAGGACGAAGGGTGGATTGAAGCCGTTTACCCAACTCAATCAACAACTCATCACCAACTTGATGGCCGTAGGAATCATTTACTTCCTTAAAACGATTTAGATCGCAAAACAGTAGTGTGACTAAGCCGGGCCGACGACGTAGCTGCTGCAAGGCTATTGCAATCCGAGCGCGCAGGCCTCGACGATTGGGCAAGCCAGTCACGGGGCACTTCATCACCTTGGCCGCTAGAGCCAGCTGCTTCGACTGCAGATCTATATACTTTTTACTGGTTGACAACCATTTCTCTTCGATCTGCTGGCTTTTCTGCTGCAGCTCATCGAATGAGATCCGAGCACTCACATCCCGAAAGGAGAACATCAATGGATTTGGCACCTCCGTGACTACGGGACGCCATTCGATTTCCAGAGCATGCACCGGATCTTCACTGAGAATCACGGTGACAAAAACAGTCTTCAGCAATCCCCCTCGGGTCTGCTCAATGGTAAGAATTGGTTCACCAACAATATTTAGTGGCAGAATCCCGTGAAGATCCACTCCGAGTATCTCAAGCCTGGACTTACCTACAAATTTATCAAAAGAGGCGTTTGTCCACAGCACTTGGCCGATCGCATTGACCAGAACGAGTCCTTCACTTATCTGGCCAAGGGCAGAATCAAGCCGGCCCAAGGTGCGGCGCAACTCAACGACCAGTGTCATTTCGTCATTTGGAGTGGAGGCTTCAGGCATCAGTCTCCATACAGCCTGGCAAGGGGGTGAGGGTGGCCCCGAAAACCCAGCCAGCCTCGCGCTTTTCTCCCAAAATGAAATGCTCAGACACCACCTCACTACCGTCGGCGCAGACGGTTTTCAGACGCAACGGGTGCGCAAGAATGGTGGACTGCTCCGTGGCCTGGAAGCGGGAAAAGCCCAACTGGTGAGACATCTGAAAAGCACCCGGCAAGATCAGGCTCAGGGGTTGGCCGCGCAACTGATCTTCAGTCCAGCCGTAGGCCTGCTCGAAAGCCTTGTTAATCGAAACCACTTGTCCTAGGGAATCAGCCAATACAAAGGGCCTATCTCCGTTCTGCAGGGATTCAATGGTGGGTTGAACAGAGGCCGCAGTGCTCTCTGGCTGGGACTGTTCGGTAGCCAAAATTTACTCGATCTATGGTTGAAATTATATGGTGCCCATTGAAAACTTTTGCGCAAACGGGCCGACCCAACCGTTTAGGTGCCGCAATGGCGGCGCACCAACTGAGCCCCCAGGTTCAAGCGGGTTTGATTGGCATAGGCCTCCCGCTCCAGTTGCCGCTCCTGCTCCGATGCCTGGCTGTAGACAGATTCATTCAGCACACCATTTAGGTGATCGGGCAAGGCTGAGGGCAAACCCAGGGGCCGGGGGCGGGCACGCAACCCCCGGTTGCTGCAGCTCTGGGCAACGTGAATCGCCTCATGGTTGAGCACCCGGGCAAACTCCACACTGCCCTTAGCCACCACCCGGGGCTGAATGCGCAGGGTCCGTGCTGCCGGGTCCCATTCCCCCGCCGCCCCAGGCTTGCGGGGCTGACCCAGCTCCAGACGCACCCCGGCTTTGGCCAGCACTATGAGCAGCTCACCGATCGCCAGGCGCTCGGCCCCAAAGCTGGGCGGGTTGGCGATCAGGGCCCGCAGCTCCGCCACAGACAGCCTGGGTTCGTTGGCCCGGCGGCGGTAGTGGTAACGCACCGCACCACTGGGAAGGGTTTCAGCCCGCGGCAGCCACTGACGATCAGCTGTAGCCAGTCGCTGCAGCAAAGCCGCCTCCTGTTCAGGCAGCAGACCTGCCGCCTGGGGCGTTGGGCGCGCAGGCTCGCTTGCCAAGCAAGCCCCCAGCAGAGCCAGCAAGCCGCCCAGCGCCAACACGGCTGGCGCCTTAGCCAGCCGGTTAGTAGGGAACAGGCTCTTGGTGTTGAACAGCCTCTTGGTGTTGAACAGACAGCTGGTCTTGGACAGACAGTGAAGTCGAAGCAGAAGTTGGCGGCAACCAACACCACTCTGGTGCCAGTTGCGAAGATCGGAGCCTTCTGAGATTCCCTGACCCCATGCCCCTCACCGCCCTGGTGCGCCAGCTGCAGCAGGTGCCCCTCACCGGCGAGGTTTTGCTGCGTCTGCAGCGGGCCGACCGACTGCGGCTCAGTGGGGCGGGGCGCAGTGCGCGGGCCCTGGTGAGCAGCGCCCTGGCCGGGGCTGCCGAGGCGCCCTTGCTTGTTCTGGTTCCGACCCTGGAGGAAGCGGGCCGCTGGGCAGCGCTGCTGGAGCTGATGGGGTGGAACAGCTGCCAGCTCTACCCCACCAGCGAGGGCAGCCCCTACGAGCCCTTTGACCCCACCAGCGAAATCACCTGGGGCCAGTTGCAGGTGCTCAGCGAACTGCTGGATGCCCCCCGCCGCCTGGCAATCGTGGCAACGGAAAGGGCCCTGCAGCCGCACCTGCCGCCTCCCGAAACCATGCGGGATCAATGCCTGAGTCTGCGTAAGGGCGACACGATCGACCTTGAACAGCTCGCCACCACCCTCAGCCGGCTGGGCTACGAACGGGTGCCCACCATCGAGCAGGAGGGCAGCTGGAGCCGGCGCGGCGACATCGTTGATGTGTTTCCGGTGAGTGCCGAGCTGCCCGTGCGGCTGGAGCTGTTTGGCGAAGAACTGGAGAAACTGCGGGAATTCGATCCCGCCTCCCAGCGCTCCCTAGACGCCATCGAGGTGGTGCGGCTCACACCCACCGGCTACGGCCCCCTGATCGCCGATGCCCTGCGCGAGTCGATGCCGGATGGGCTCGAGCAAATGCTCAGCCCGGAGGCCCTCGAGCAGCTACTCGAAGGGGGCACCCCGGAGGGCATGCGGAGGCTGATGGGCCTGGCCTGGCAGCAGCCGGCCTCCCTGCTGGATTATTTGCCGCCCCACACCCTGATCGCCATCGATGAGCGGCGCCACTGCCTCTCCCATGGCCAGCAGTGGTTTGACCATGCCTGCGACCACTACGCCGACGTGGTGAAGGAGCTGGAACTAGAAGCCAGCGCGGCGCCGACGATCCTGCCGCCGCTCCTGCATCGCCCCGCGGCAGACGCCCTGGAGCAGGCGGAGGTATTTGCCGGTTTCGATCTGGCCGAGCTGCACGAAACCGACCAGCACCCCAACAGCTTTGACCTGGCCTCCCGCTCGGTGCCGGCCTACCCCAATGCCTTCGGCAAGCTGGCAGGCCTGGTGAAGGGCTTTGTGGCCGAGAAAGCCAAGGTCTGGCTGCTGTCGGCCCAGCCCTCGCGGGCGGTAGCCCTGCTGGAGGAACACGACTGCATCACCCGCTTCGTGCCCAATCCCGCCGACTTTCCAGCCATCGACCGACTGGTGGAGCAGGCCACGCCGGTGGCCCTGAAAACTAAGGGCACCGCCGAGCTCGAAGGGCTGCAGCTACCGGCCTGGCGGCTGGTGCTGATCACCGACCGGGAGTTCTTTGGCCAGCACGCCCTAGCCGCCAGCGGCTACGTGCGCCGGCGCCGCAAGGCTGCCAGCCGCACCGTGGATCCGGGCAAGATGCAGCCGGGCGATTTCGTGGTGCATCGCAACCACGGCGTCGGCAAGTTTCTGAAGCTGGAAAAGCTGGCGATCGGCGGCGAATCCCGCGACTACCTGGTGGTGCAATACGCCGACGGCCTATTGCGGGTGGCCGCCGACCAGCTGGGCAGCCTCGGCCGGTACCGCGCCAGCACCGATGCGCCTCCAGACCTAAACCGCATGGGCGGCACGGCCTGGGCCAAGGCCAAGGAGCGCGCCAAAAAGGCCGTGCGCAAGGTGGCGGTGGATCTGGTCAAGCTCTACGCCGAGCGCCACCAGGCACCGGGCTTCGCCTTCCCCGCCGACGGCCCCTGGCAGCACGAACTCGAAGACTCCTTCCCCTACGAGCCCACCCCCGACCAGGTGAAGGCAATCGCCGATGTCAAGCGGGATATGGAGCAGCCCCAGCCAATGGACCGGCTGGTGTGCGGCGACGTGGGCTTCGGCAAAACGGAGGTGGCGATCCGGGCCATCTTCAAGGCGGTCACGGCGGGCAAGCAGGTGGCGATGCTTGCCCCCACAACGGTGCTGGCGCAGCAGCACTGGCGCTCCCTTTCGGAGCGCTTTGCGCCCTACCCAATGAAGGTGAGCCTGCTAAACCGCTTCCGCACCACCGCCGAACGCAAAACAATCCTGGAAGGGTTGGGCGCAGGCACGGTCGATGTGGTGGTGGGCACCCACCAGCTGCTCTCCAAAAGCACCGGCTTCAAGCAGCTGGGTCTGCTGGTGGTGGATGAGGAGCAGCGCTTTGGCGTCAACCAGAAAGAAAAGATCAAGGCGCTGAGAAAAGACGTAGACGTGCTGACCCTTTCGGCCACACCGATCCCCCGCACCCTCTACATGAGCCTTTCCGGCGTGCGGGAGATGAGCCTGATCACCACACCACCGCCGCTGCGCCGGCCGATCAAGACCCACCTGGCCGCCCTCGACGAGGAGGCGGTGCGCAGCGCTATCCGCCAGGAGCTCGACCGCGGCGGCCAGATCTTTTACGTGGTGCCGAGGGTGGAGGGCATTGAGGATGTGGCCTCCGGCCTGCGGCTAATGATCCCGGGTCTGCGGCTGCTGGTCGCCCACGGCCAGATGGCTGAAGGCGAGCTGGAGAGCGCCATGGTGGCCTTCAACGCCGGCGAAGCCGACCTGATGCTTTGCACCACGATCGTGGAGAGCGGCCTCGACATCCCCCGGGTGAACACGATCCTGATCGAGGACGCCCACAAGTTCGGACTGGCCCAGCTCTATCAGCTGCGGGGCCGGGTGGGGCGCAGCGGTATCCAGGCCCATGCCTGGCTGTTTTATCCCGGCAATGCATCCCTGAGCGAAGCTGCACGGCAACGGCTGCGGGCGATTCAGGAATTCGCCCAGCTGGGATCGGGCTACCAGCTGGCCATGCGCGATATGGAGATCCGTGGCGTCGGCAACCTGCTGGGGGTGGAGCAGAGCGGCCAGATGGAAACCATCGGCTTCGACCTTTATATGGAGATGCTGCAGGAGTCGCTGGCTGAAATCCAAGGCCAGGACATCCCAGTGGTGGAAGACACCCAGATCGACCTGCCTGTGACCGCCTTCATCCCAGGCGATTGGATCACGGAAAACGACGAGAAGATCGCCGCCTACCGGGCCGCCGCCGAGTGCGGCGGCAAGGAGGAGTTGCTGGAGCTGGCCACCGGCTGGGTGGATCGCTACGGCGCCATTCCGGCGCCGGTTATCTCGCTGTTGCAGCTGATGGAGCTGAAGCTGGTGGCCAAGCGCTGCGGCTTCTCCCGCATCAAGCCGGAAAAACCCAACATCGCCCTGGAAACCCCCATGGAGGAGCCCGCCTTCCGCCTACTGCGCCAGGGCCTGCCCCAGCACCTCCATGGCCGCCTGGTGTTTCAGCCCGGATCGGGCGCCACCGCCAAGGTGCTGGCCCGGGGCCTGGGGGTGCTGCCTGCTGAGAAGCAGCTCGAGGAGCTGATGGGCTGGCTCAACCAAATGGCGGAGCAAATCCCAGGCAGCGATGGCCTCACCGAAGCCCAGCGGCGCGAGCAGCTCAAGGCCCGCAACGAAGAGGTGTTGGCGGTGTAGGCGCCGCCAGCGAGCCGCTCCTGGGCCCAAGGGCCCCTTAACCAACCAGATTCCGCAAAAATCCGTTACATTCATGAGAAGTTGTGTAACGGCGATCCATGGGCGAAGTGATCGGAGCAGGTTCGGGCTTAGGGGGCGGGTTCAGCCTCGTTTCTGGAGTGGTGAGCCTCCTGGCGATCGGCATGTACGCCATGCTTCAACCAGGTGCCGGCAACAACAACGATGATGACGATTCCGGCCCCGGCGGTGGACTGATGCAGCCGGTCGCCTGATTCCGCCTAGCTAGGCGCTTGAAATTAAGCGGATTTCAAGGCTTTTCAGGTTGTTCAGCAGCCCGGAGTTCGGCCTGATAGCCAGCTGGCACCACAACCAGAAAAAGGAGCCACCAAGCCAGCACCCCTATGACTACAGGCGCGGTGATCCACCAACGCTGAAGCAGCACCCAGCTCCCTGCCACCACAATTGCACCGGTGAGCAAGATGCTCCAAGGCTGGCACCACCAGGGTTTCATCTCCCAAATTGACGCAGGGTGGTTCATTTGAGGTGGGGGCGAATCAAGCGGCACAGCAACCAAATTTCTATATGAATACGCCATTCTCGCCGCTTACTGCCCAGATGCGGCGAGAAACCTTGCTCGCCCACAACTCTGGCGATTGGCATGGCTGCTTCATTCGCTGTGATGGCCGTGGCCTGGAGCAGGAGCGCTTCAAAAGCCAGCTCTCAGTGCAAGACCAAGGCGGCAAAGTGATGGCTGCGTTGACCAACGTCAGCAGTGGCCAGGTGCGCTCAATGGATTTTGATGAGCCTCCGGCGGAAATGCAAATCAGCCCAGAGGGGCACTGGAGCCTGGGCCCCGATCGCATCGGTGCCTGGCCCTGGGTGAGCGAGCTCTGCTTGGTGTGGGGAGAGCGGCGCCGCCGCGCCGTGATTCGCCATGGCAGCGAACGGCTCGAATCGCTGGTGGTTGTAAGCGAGGCGAGGCCAGGGATGGAGGAACCATTACCTCCCGCGCCGCTCCAGGCCCTAGCTAGCCCGGCCCCCGCTAGCGCTGGCTTGATCTGGAGCCTGCTGGCAGCTTTAGGCGTAACACTCCAAACGGCGGATCGCCGGCAGTCTGGGGTGCCAGAAGAGGTAGCCCTGTGCTGGCAGCCCGAACCGGGTATTCACCTGGAAATTCGCAGGAGCTACAGCGCCTATGGCGCGCTGGAGTCCTGGGGGGCCACGGCCGCCGGCACATTGGCGCTGCGTGGGTTATAGGCCTTCTCCACGCTGTTTGCATTGCGAAGCCGTTTCACCAGCGTGGATTCCGCCACCCGGTATTGGCTGTCCTTCTTGGTGCCGAGATCCTCGAGCTTGAGGCGCTGGGACTCGAGCTCAGTCATTTTTGCCGTCACATCAGGGTCGATGCCGTGCTTGTGGATGTCGCGGCCACTGGGGGTGAGGTATTTGGCGATGGTCACGGTCATCCCTGAGCCATCAGATAGCCCCCGCACCGACTGCACCAAGCCCTTACCGAAGGTTTTCTGGCCCACCAGCACAGCCCGGTTGTTGTCCTGAAGGGCGCCGGAGAGAATTTCACTGGCGCTAGCTGAACCCTCATTAACCAGCACCACCATGGGCTTGGTGGTGAGGGCGCGGCCGTTTGCGCGCTTGACATCCTGGATGCCATCACGGGTTTTGGTGGAAACGATCGTGCCTTCGTTTAGCCAATGGCGGGCAATCTCCACGCTTGCCATCAGCAGGCCGCCTGGGTTGCTGCGCAGATCCAGCACATAACCTTGGGCCCCCTTTTCTTCGAGGTCCTTCACCGCCAGGCGCATGTCCTTGGTGGCGGTGGCATTGAATTGCTTGAGGCGGATATAACCCACCTTGACGCCATCAGCACTGGTGTTGATCTGGTGGTCGACGGCATGGAGCTCGATGCGCTCCCGAGTAAGGGGCAACTCCAGGGTCTGAGCCTTGCGCTTGAGGGTGAGGGTCACCGTGGTGCCGGCCTGACCACGGATCAGCTTGACGGCATCCTCGGTGCTCATGCCCTTGGTCGACTTCCCGTCGATCGCCACAATCACATCCTTGGGCTGAACGCCAGCCCTCGATGCGGGCGAACCTTCAATTGGTGAAACCACCACCAGATTTTTTGTTTCCTTATCCAGGCTCAGCTGGATTCCCACCCCGGAGAGTTCTCCGGAGGTGTCGATCTGCATCTCCTTGAATTCCCTTGGATCGAGAAAACGGGTGTAGGGGTCATCGAGGCTGCCGAGCATGCCCCGGATCGCTTCATAGGCCTCCTTAGAGCTGCCGTAACTCTTGGCGAGCACGTCACGCCGCAGGCTGCGCCATTGCTCTGGCTTGTACTTGCCGTTGATATCCAGATAGTCGCGGAAGACGATCTGCCAGGTCTGGTCGATTACTTCCTTGGGGCTGTCGCTGATGCGGGTAGAGCCACCGGGAGGGGTCACCAATTCCCTGGCCACGACCGCAGTGGCCGCACAAGCACCAATACCGACCAGCACGAGCAGGCTGGTGCGGGGGCTGGCCATCAGGAAAAGCCGTTGCGGCGCGGGAAACGTATCTTCAAACTAGCGCCGCTGATTGGTTTTAACCGGGGCGGGTTACCGGAAGTGAGCAGGCGCTCAGGGATCAACCCAGCGACCATCCTCCTGAATCAGGGCGATCAGGGCTGCCACTCCCTCGGCCTCCGGCACCCGGCGAATCTCCTCCCGGCCCCGGTAGAGGGAAATGGTGCCGGGGATTTTACCCACATAGCCGTAGTCGGCATCGGCCATTTCGCCCGGCCCGTTAACGATGCAACCCATCACGGCGATGTCCAGACCGGTGAGGTGGGACGTGGCGTTGCGCACCTTGTGCAGCACCTCCTCCAGGTTGAACAGGGTGCGGCCGCAACTGGGGCAGGCCACGTATTCCACCATCGTCTTGCGCAGCCCCAAGGCTTGCAGGATCGAGTAGCAAACAGGAATTTCCTTCTCGGGGGCCTCAGTGAGTGACACCCGGATCGTGTCGCCTAGACCCTCAGCCAGCAAAGGCGCAATGCCGGCGGTACTTTTAATTCGCCCGTAGTCGCCATCGCCTGCCTCGGTGACTCCCAAATGCAGGGGGTAGGGGAAGCCCTCCGCATCCATGCGGTCGGCCATCATTCGGTAGGCGGCCATCATCACCGGCGCCCGCGAGGCCTTCATTGACACCACGATGTTGTGGAAGTCGAGCCGGTCGCAGATGCGGATGAATTCCATGGCGCTCTCCACCATGCCCAGGGGCGTGTCGCCGTAGCTGAACAACATCCGCTCAGCCAGGGAGCCATGGTTGACACCGATGCGCAGGGCCTTGTCCTCCTGCTTGAGCAATTGAACCAACGGTTCAAATGTTTCGGCGATGCGCTCACCGATGGCAGATACCTCCTCGGGGCTGAATTCGGTGCGATTTGGGTCGGGCTTGTCAAACACGAACAGACCCGGGTTGATCCGAACCTTGTCGACGTGCTGGGCAACCTCCAGTGCAATCTTCATGCCGTTGTGGTGCACGTCGGCCACCAATGGCACCGGCTGATAGGTGTCTTCAAGGCGCTGGCGAATTTCTTTTACCGCCTTCGCGTGGGCCAGGGAAGGCACCGTAAGTCGCACGATTTCGCAACCGACTTCGTGCAGCCTCCGGATGCCGGCGGAGGCACCCTCAATATCGAGGGTGTCCTCGTTGATCATCGACTGCACCGCCACCGGGTGATCGCTGCCGATCCAGATATCTCCCACCCGCACGCTGCGGGTCTGGCGCCGGTGAATCACGGTGTCGTAGCGAGCCGGAGTGACGTAGGGAGCCACGCTGTCGTAGGGAGCCGGGGTGCCGGTCATGGCTGGGTGAAGCGGGGGGCCGGGAAGGGCAAAGCCTGTCACAAAAGCCGCTTAAGCGACGAGGGTGTCAAACGGATTGAGCAGTTCAGCAAGGCGGGCGGGATTGGCCAGCAAGGATCGGCGTACCTCCTGGAAGTCGGCTGCCGTGAGCGCGCGGGGCGAGCCCTCGGCCTGCGAGTTAAAGCGCAGCAGATAGGAGGGATGCAGGACCGGCATCAGGCGCCGGCCCCGCAAAATTTCAATCTCGCTGGCGTGCCACTGGCCCCGCAGGCTGGTGATGCCGCCCTTAATTCCCAGCACCCCCTCCAGCGCCGTGGCCCCCACCAGCAGGATCACGGCCGGATTCACTAAAGCGATCTGATGATCAAGCCAGGGGCGGCAGGCGGCCAGCTCCATGGGCTTGGGCTTGCGGTTGCCAGGGGGGCGGCACTTGACCACATTGCAAACGTAGGCATCTCGGTTGCTGTCGATGCCAGCGGCAGCCAGCAGCTGATTGAGCAGCTGGCCGGAGCGACCTACAAAAGGCAAGCCAGCGCTGTCTTCCTGAGCGCCGGGTCCCTCGCCGATCAGCATCAGCCGGGCGGCGGGATTGCCCCGACTCACCACCACCTGCTGCCTCTCCGCGGCCAGACCACAGCGGCGACAGGCTGCGCAATCGAGCAGCAACTGCCCCAGGGACTCGGCTGGGGCAGGGGTAGGTGTCGTCACGGCAAAACCATCAACGTGTAACTAGCTGGCCATTTCGTGCCCCTTTGAACCGTACGCGGCAAATCCGTAAGGCAGGATGCCAGCCAGTGCTGATGCCGCGCGTCCTGATGCCGGACACAGGGATGACCGCCGCGCCCACCACCACTCCGGCCCTCTCTGCCCGGGCCCGGGCCCTCCAGCCCTCCCTCACCCTGGCCATTGCTGCCCGAGCCAAGGCCCTCAAGGCCGATGGCCAAGACATCTGCAGCCTCAGCGCCGGCGAACCTGATTTCGATACCCCGGCCTTCATCCGCCAGGCCGCCACGGCTGCTCTGGAGGCAGGCCATACCCGCTACGGCCCAGCCGCCGGCGAGCCTGCCCTGCGCGATGCGATCGCCGCCAAGCTCAGCACTGAAAACGGCATACCCACCACCGCCCAGCAGGTGCTGGTCACCAACGGCGGCAAGCAGGCGCTCTACAACCTGTTCCAGGTGCTGCTCGAGCCCGGCGACGAGCTGCTGCTGCCGGCGCCCTACTGGCTCAGCTATCCAGAAATCGCCAAGCTCGCCGGCGCCACGGTGACCATGCTGCCCAGCTCAGCGGCCCAAGGCTTCCGCCTCGATCCGGCCCAACTGGAGGCAGCCATCACTCCAGCCAGCAAGTTGCTTGTGCTCAACAGCCCCGGCAATCCCACCGGCATGGTGCTGAGCCGGCCGGAGCTGGAGACGATTGCCGCCGTGCTGCGCCGCCATCCCCAGGTGGCCGTGGTGTGCGATGAGATTTACGAATTCCTGCTGGCCCCAGGCCACGCCCACCACAGCTTTGGCGCCGTGGCGCCAGACCTGGCCGATCGCGTCTTCACGGTGAATGGCTTCGCCAAGGGCTGGGCCATGACCGGCTGGCGCATCGGCTGGCTGGCTGGGCCCCAGCCAGTGGTAGCCGCCGCCAGTGCCCTGCAAAGCCAGAGCACCAGCAACGTTTGCAGCTTTGCCCAGTTCGGCGCCCTGGCTGCGATCGAAGCGCCCCGCGACTGCGTGCACGCCATGGCGGCCCAGTTCAACGAGCGCCGCAGCCTGCTGAGTGCGGGGCTGATGGCAATCGAAGGATTGAAACTGCTGCCGCCGGAGGGGGCGTTCTATGCCTTCCCCGATGTAAGCGGCTTTGGCCTCGATTCCATGACCCTGTGCAACCGGCTGCTCGATGAAGTGGGCCTAGCGGTGGTGCCAGGGGTGGCCTTCGGCGACGACCGCTGCATTCGACTTTCCTGCGCAGCCGGGCCTGCCACGATTGAGGATGGCCTGGCGCGCCTGCAGCGCTTCCTGGCTGCCCTCTGACTCCCACCTTTTCCAAATAAATGTCCACCCGAGAACGTTTGACCGCCGCATTGACGGGGCTTTGCCTAGCCCTGCTACCGGCGGTCCTCCCCCCCGTGCCCGCCTCCCTGCTGCCGGCGGCCGCAGCCCAGCAGGTGCTGCGCATCGGTGCCATCCCCGACCAGAACCCTGAAAAGCTGAACCGCCTTTACGGCCTGGTGGCCGATGAGCTCAGCCAGCAACTAGGTGTGAAGGTCAGCTACGTGCCCGTCACCGATTACGCAGCTGCTGTTAGCGCCTTCCGCACCGGCAGTCTTGATCTGGTGTGGTTTGGCGGTCTCACCGGCGTGCAGGCCAGCCTGCAGAAACCCGGTGCCCAGATGCTTGCCCAGCGAGACATCGACGCGCAGTTTTACACCGTGTTTATCGCCAATGCCCGCAGCGGCCTTAAGCCGATCCAGAACCAGAAAGGGCTGGTGGCACTCAAGGGCAAGCGCTTCACCTTTGGCTCGGAAAGCTCCACCTCCGGCCGGCTGATGCCCCAGTACTTCCTCGCTCAGGCAGGCGTCAAGTTGGCTGATTTCGCTGGCGGAGCCCCCGGCTTCAGTGGCAGCCACGACGCCACCATCGCCCTGGTGCAGAGCGGCACCTACGACGCCGGCGCCGTCAATGAGCAGGTGTGGAAGAGCAACCTGCGCAGCGGGAAGGCCAACCGCAGCAAGGTGGTGCAGATCTGGCGCACCCCCAGCTACCCCGACTACCTATGGCTGGGCCAGCCCAACCTCGACCAGCGCTTCGGCAAGGGCTTCAGCGCCAAGCTGCGCCAGTCGATCATCAGCTGGCGAGCCACTGACCCAGAGCAAAAGCAGATCTTGAGCCTGTTTGGTGCCCAGCAATTCACCACGGTGAAGCCGGACGAATACAAGCAGATCGAGCAGGTGGGGCGGCAAATCGGCAAGATCCGCTGACACAGGCCGGCGTTTGGGTCCAGCAGCATTCAGAATCAAGCCTCTCCAGCGCCTCAGATCCGTGGTCTGGTTGATTGATTTGGTCTTGCTGCTGGCAGGCTTTGTGCTTTGGAGCCGCGCCAATAATGAAGGCGATGAGGCTTGGTCCCTGTTTCTGCGCAGCATCGCCTTTCTTGATCTGGCCTTCATCACCTTCGGCAACGGCCAACTGCTGATTGAGATTCCCGCCCTCGCCCTTGCCCTGGCCCTGCCATCAGCGGCCAGCCTGCACCGGCGGCGCACCTGAAACGTCCATGAATCCCCGCGGCCCTGATCTGATTGAGGTTTCCTTAGTGGCTCTGATCCTGGCGCTGATCGTTTACCGCCTCACCCTGGTCTGAAGGAGCGCTCAGGTTGGGATGGCCGGTTCATGTAAGAAGCAGCTGGTCTACAAACTGGAGCCAGCTGAGGCCATCGGGAGAGCGGCTGAAGAGGAAGGACTCCTCCTCAGCATTAAGGGGACGTACGCCCACACTGGCCAGCAGACGCCTGAGCTCGGCCGGATCAAGCCGGTCATCGCCATTGGCATCGACTGGCAGCAAATAGTTGAGCAGCCGAGCCTCGCCAAGGTGCAAGCGCTGCAGGCGAAGCATCAGCTCACCAAACTCCTCGACATCCACCCGGCCATCCCCATCCAGGTCCATGACCTGCAAGACCCCAGCCAGCTGGACTGCCAGCACTCCACCCTCTCCGTCTTGCTGGGGATCAATCCCCAGACCCTCGAGCAGCTCCACCGCACTGATATCGCCATTGCCGTCTTGATCGAGTCGCTGAAACAGGGCCGACATTTGTTGCCGCATCTGCGCCAGAACCCGTCCAGCCAAAAAAGCGCGGCGCTGGCCGCTGATTGCCAGGTGCAGGTTTTGACGAAAATCAGCAAGCAGGGTGCGGGCCAACACAAAGCGCTGGCGATGCTCCTCCGGGGTCAAGGTGGCGTGCAGCGAAACCTGAAGCAGAGCTGGCAAGGCACGACGCACCAGCAGCTGAATCACCCAGGTGGCAAGCACAAAAGCCAAGGTGAGCGAAGGCCAGCCCTGAGCTGGAGTCAGGCTCCAACCGCACTGGAACAGGCTCGCCAAAGCCGCACCTCCCAGACCCACCGCCAAGCTGGCCCAGCTGGGGGCGTAAAAAATCCCCCCCAAGGCGATCGCCACCAGTAAGCCGTTGTATCCCCAGAGGCCTTGGGCGATCGCATCCAAAGGGGCATCGAGCAGAAGGCCGGTTGCCATGCCAACCAGGGCACCAAGCAAACCCAGTCCCGCCGCCAGGGGGCTGGCGAGGGCTGTGGCAAGTAACACCAGCAGGCCACTCCAGGGGTTGGCGCAGAGAAAAACCTGACCCGCGGATCGGAGCAGCCCATGGGTGAGGGCCTGCGAGGTGCTGGCAAGCTCGGGCATCGGGACCGGTTCGGCCAGCGCCAATGCCGCCCCCGGAGCAAGGGAAGCCAATCCCAGCAAGCCCCATGTAACAAGAATGAACGGCAGGGTGAGTGGTGGTAGCCCCAGGGAACGGTTGATTCCCCTGCCCAGCCCCTCAAGCAGCAAGGTGGTCAGCGCACCACCAAGCAGCACCAAAGCAGCCCAAATCAGGCTGGAGAGGGGGCGATCGAACTGGGCGAAATTGGCGACGGCGCAGCCCACCAAGGCGCCGTTGAAGCCGTAGATGCCCTCGCTCCGCAACCCCTCCGGCAAGCAGAGGAGCCGAGCTGTGCAGTGGGAAGCTGCGGTACCCAGCAGGGCCAACAGAGCACACCAAGGCGACTGCACCAGGAAGGCGAACAGCAACACCAGCCCACTGAGGGGATTGTTAATGAAGATCACCTGGGCCAATCCACGTAAACCTGCCAATAGCGAAACCAGGCCGGGGTTGAGTCGCGCGACAGGGCCATGCAGCTGATGCAGGGTGCCCATGGTGGGCAGCAGCTGTTGAAGCCTGGAGGGCAGGTCAACAGCAGGCTCGAGCAAATCTCTAAGCAGCTCAAAGGCCGATTTCACAGACCTGTCCATCGGCCTAGAGGCGGGCGTCGAGCACCTCTAACACATCCTGATAAACGCTAAGTGACACTTCTGCCAAGGTATTAAGACTATCTAGATGGGGGTTAATTTCACAGATTTCCCAGCAGCAAACCCTAGGGTCTGCCAGTAGGGACCGGGTGAGCTGGCGAGCCTCATCAGCCCAAAGGCCACCAGGCACGGGCGTGCCGGTGCCCTTGCAGATAGTGGAGTCCATGCAATCCACATCGAAGCTCACATAGATCAATTCGACTTGGCTGAGATGATCTAGACAGCGCTGAGCTGCCTGCTCTGGCCCCAATCGCCGAACATCGTCTGTCGTAATGACCGGGATGGAGAAATGCTCAAGCGTGAAATTTTCAGCAGGCTCCGTATCACGTACTGCCACATAAATTAGATCTTCAAGCAGGATCGACGGCGATCCTGTGCCATTGAGATATTGGAGCTCTTGCCAAAGCAACCTGGTCGTTGAATCGGGCTCGTTGATGGCCTCAATGGTGTTGTCGTGAGCCGAGGCAATGGCCAAAGGCATGCCGTGCATGTTGCCGGAGGGCGTGGTGTAGGGAGAATGGATATCGGCATGGGCATCGATCCACACCACGCCCAGGCGCCGATCGGGATGGGCCTGGCGAATGCCGGCGATGGTGGCGGCAGCCGTGGAATGATCGCCAGCGATCACGATTGGGAACAATCCGCGCTCCAGGGTGGAGGCCACCAAGGCGGCCGCCTCCCGCATCACTCCGGCAATCGTCTCGATATGGCGTGCGTGGGGGGTGGAGGTGGCGGAGCCCAGCTCCGCGGCTCGTGCTCCAGGCCTTGTCTGACCTTTGATTTCCTCAATCAACCGATCGCTGATTTGGCGCAGCCCCTGCTGACGGGCAGCGGCCTGCTTGAGCAAATCAATGCCAGAACCAGCTCCCGGCGTGCCAGCACCAAGGTCACAATCGACCTCCACCAAGGCAACCCTGGAGCGGCTGGAGGCGCTTACATACTGGGCCAGGGTCTTTTTCAGTCGCTTCAGATCTGCCAGCGAAAGCTCGATCACCGCATCGGCTTCGAGTAGCTGCAGAAATTCTTCAACGCTGATGCAATTATCCCCATCTCGATCGAGGGCTGCCAGCAACCGATCTGCCTCTGGTAGATCGGCGCAGGAGGGCGCCAGGGCCGCAAGCAACACCTCCAGCTCCTGGAAACTGAGGCTGCCGCTGCCATCACTATCTACTAATTCAAAGATCTCGCGCAGGCAGGAGGCAACAGCCAAACCTGGCCGGCCTTGGGCCCAGCCACTGAAAGCCGCCAGCTCCACCTCCCCATCGCAGCCAACCAGATCACGCAGAGCTTGGCGATCTTCAATAGCAACCACTCCAGCCATGCTGGCGAGAACATGCTCCACCTCATGCGCAGATATTTTCCCGTCGCCGTCTTGATCAAACAGACTAAATAGACCGACGAATTCATCTGAACGAGAGGATATTGACACTATGAAGGATCAAAATGATTGAACAGGTTGACTGAATTGATTTCAGCAAATCCTGCCTTATACACAACATAAAAGTCGATCAAGCCCTCGGCAAACGTGCCCATTGCTACTGAAATAAGAAAGCCTTCGGTTTGCAGGGGCTTAGCCTGGCTCGCGATGACGTCCGGTTCGCCATGGAGTTCAAGGGATCCCTGGATGAGCTCAAGGAGTTGGTTGCCCAATTAGGGGTGCCGTGTCAATGGCAACACAAGGGGGCTTTTGAGCTCGCCGTTTTTGAAGATGGCGTCAGCAATCTGAAGCTCAACTGGTGGCCCCGGGACGGAATCCTGCGATTGGTGGGAGATCCGGAGGTTCGCGACAGCCTGCAGGCAAAACTGCAAGAAATTCTGAGCGGTCATGGCTAGAAGCCAAATGACCGGATGAACCAGGCCCGCATGTGACGTCCCTACTGATCCTCCAAGACATCACCGTCAAGGGCCGCAGCCAGCCTCGCCTTGATCGGGTGTCGCTGCAGGTTGATGCCGGTGAACGGATCGCCCTGCTGGGTCCCAGCGGAGCTGGCAAAAGCACCCTGCTTGCCGTGGCCAATGGCTTGCTGACCCCGCAGCAGGGCAGGGTGTTTTGGCAAGGGGAGGCACGGGCCCGCAGCGGACGGGCCCGGCGACGACAGCAAGCCCGGATCGGCACCCTCTGGCAAGACCTGCGCCTGATCGAGGAGCTCACCGTGCAGCAAAACCTCAACGCCGCCCGGCTAGCGGTCTGGGGCTGGCCGCGGGCCCTGCTCAACCTGCTGATGCCCCTAGAGACCAAGGCCTGCACAACGATGTTGCAGCGGCTTGATCTCGATCCAGCCCTGCTCAGCCAGCCCGTCTCCGCCCTCTCCGGCGGCCAGCGCCAGCGGGTGGCCCTAGCTCGACTACTGCGACAGGAACCCGAACTGCTTCTAGCCGATGAACCTTTAGCCAGCCTTGATCCCCGCCTGGCCGGCGAGCTGTTAACCCTCCTGCTGGAGCTCGCCAACCCGCCTCGGGCCTTGCTGCTGAGCCTGCACCGTCCCGATTTGCTGGCTGGTTTCGATCGGGTGCTGGGGCTGCGGGCCGGGCGCCTTGTCTTTGACCAACCCATGGCCAGCCTTGAGCCAGGCCAGCTCACGGAGCTTTACGCCGGGACCCCAGGGGCATGAGACCAGCGGCGCCGTTGTGGGTGTTGCTGCCCGCCCTAATTGTGCTGCCGCTGCTGGCGTTGCTGCCGGGAATCAGCCATGGCGGTGGCTGGGAGCTGGTGGGGCAATTTGCTGCCGCAGCCCTGCGGCCTTCCCTTGATCCCATAGTGCTGGGATCGGTGCTGGGCGGCCTAGCCGTAACAGCCGGCATGGCCCTATTGGGCTGGGCCGGCAGCCTGGTGCTGGGCTTGGTGCTGGGAATCGCTAGTTCAAGGGTGGTGTGGCGCACCTGTTACGGCAGCGCTGCTCCAGCCAGCTGGATACGCCGCCTACTAGCCATACCGCGCTCGATTCACGAGCTGCTCTGGGGGCTGCTGTTGCTTCAGGTGGTCGGGCTTCAACCAGTGGTGGCGGTAGTGGCAATCGCCATTCCGTTTGGAGCGCTGGTAGCCCGGGTGGTCAGCGACCTGCTGGATGCCCTGCCCACCGCCAGCCTGGAGGCCCTGCGCTGCGGCGGCAGCCCCGCCCCCACCGCCCTATTCACGGCCCTGGGGCCGCCCCTGCTGCCCCAGGTGATCAGCTACAGCGGCTACCGGCTCGAATGCGCCTTGCGCAGCGCCACCCTGCTGGGAGTTTTTGGCCTGGGCGGGCTGGGCACCGAGCTGCGCCTCACCCTGCAATCGCTGGCCTTCAACGAGCTTTGGAGCGGCCTGTGGCTACTACTGGCGGTGATGCTGCTGCTGGAGGCCCTGATGGGCTGGCTGCGGCGTCGCTGGGCCATGCCGGCACGGCTGGGCCTGAGCCAGCGGGGGGTGGGCAGCCAGGGCCAGGAGATGGTGGCTGTGGCAATGGCCACGCTGCCCGTGCTGGTGCTGGTGGCATGGCGCCTGGAGGTGCAGCCCGCCACCCTGTTGCAGTGGCAAGGCCTGCCACCGCTGGGCGCGTCCGACTGGGGATCCGTGGCCGCCCTGCCCTGGCCGAGCCTGATAGGCAACACCCTGGTGCTCACCTTCGTAGCCGCGGCCCTAGCTGTGGGGCTGGCGCCGCTGCTACTGCTTCTAGCGACGCCCTGGCCTGCGGCGGGCGCGCTGGTGCGGGGGCTTTGGGCCCTGGGCCGGCTATGGCCGCCACCGCTAACGGCGCTGTTGCTTCTGTTTGTGCTCCAGCCCGGGGTGCTCACAGGTGCCCTTGCCCTGGGCTTCCACAACCTGGGCATTCTCGGACGCCTGCTACTAGAAGCCGCCGAAACCAGTGGCGGCAATAAGGAGCAGGCCCTGCTGGCCGCAGGGGTGGGTCCTCGCCTGGCCCTGCTCTACGGCCGCTTCAGCGGCCTGGCCCGTCCCTACTTGGCCTATGGCGCCTACCGGGCTGATGTGATTTTGCGCGAATCGGTGGTAGTGGGGCTGGTTGGGGCCACGGGCCTGGGCAGCCAGCTGCTGGAAGCCCTGAGTTCGTTTGCCGGCGACCAACTGCTGGCTCTTGTGCTGGCCTATGCGCTGCTGACCTTGCTGGGGGAAGATCTCAGCGACCGCGCACGCCAGTGGCTGCTGGAGACCCCCCATGGTGATGGCCATCCCCAGGAAGCTGGTGGCACTTGGCGATAGCGGCGTTTTGGGCTGGGGTGATCCCCTTGAGGGGGGCTGGTGCGAGCGGCTGCGGCGCCACTGGATGGAACTGCCGGGCGGCCCGGTGCTCTACAACCTCGGCGTGCGTGGCGATGGCCTGGAGCGACTGGCAGCCCGCCTCAGCGCTGAGGTTGGCTGCCGCGGTGAGCTACGACGCCAGCTGCCGCAGGGGATCCTGCTCGGCATAGGCCTCAACGACACCGCCCGGGTGGGACGGCCTGATGGGCGACCCCAACTGGATGCAGAAGGCTTTTTGTTTGGCTTGCAGCAGCTGCTGCACAAGGCCAAGGAGATCGCTGCGGTGCATGTGGTCGGCCTCACCCCGGTGGAGGAGAGCGCCATGCCCTATGCCGGGGTGCTCTGGTATTCCCTGGCAGACATCCGGCGCTACGAGGCCCTGCTGGAAGAGGCCTGCCTGGAGGCGAATGTGCCGTTCCTGCCCCTGCTGGAGGGGCTGCTGGCCGATTCCGACTGGCCCCTATGGCTGAGCAACGACGGCCTGCACCTCAACAGTGAGGGGCATCGCCGGGTATTTGAGCGGGTGCGCTCCTGGCCGGCCCTTCTGGACTGGGCCGATCTGCAGCTGCGCCAAGAGCCCACCCCCTTGGGCTACTAAGCAGCAATTACATATCACCCATTCGGGTGAGAGCGCTTCACCACCCTGGGGGAGCCAGCCGGATAGGCACCGCGGCGAAGGTAAAAACACCGACGCCTCCACCCCATGGCATCTGCCCACTCGAAAACATCTGCCCGCCAGCGCCGCAGCGGCCAAGCCGATCCAGCCCAGGCCGAGCTGGGCCCCTCCCAGCTGCACACCCGCAACCGCAGCTGGCTTGAGGCCATGGCCGCCAGCCCTGACGCCGCAACCAAGCTCTGGTGGCGCAACGCCCTGGTAGAGCACAACCTGGCCCTGGTGCGCATGGTGGCCCAGCGCCAGCGCCAACGCACGGGTCAACCTTTTGATGAGCTGGTTTCTGCAGGCTGCCTGGGGCTGATCCGGGCCGTAGAGACCTTCGACCTGCGCCAAACCTGCAATCTCAGCAGCTATGCGGTGCCCTACATCCGCGGCGCCATGCTTCACGACGTCCGCGACCACGGCCAGCCGCTGCACACCCCCCGGCGGCTGCGGGAACTACAGCAACGGGCCAGGCGGCTACAGGAGCAGCGCCGCAGCCAGGGCCTTGCACCGCTTGCCGCCGCAGATCTGGCCTTAGAGCTCGGTTGCAACACCGCCCAACTTGAGGAGGCCAGCGCAGTGCAGCGGGCACTGCAGGTGCGCAGTCTCGATGCCCCGCTCAGCGGCGAAGGCGAGCAGGCGGGCACCCTGCTCGACCAGCTGGCAGCCGGTTCAACAGCCGCAACCAGCGCAGGGGACGATCTGGGCGAAGATCTGACGGCTGGCGAAAGGGTTTTAGAGGCCCACTGGTTGCAGGCTCAGCTAAGCCGGCTGGGCGGCATCGAGCAGCGGTTGCTGCTGGGTCACTGGATCGAGGGTCTGGGCTGGTGCGAGCTGGCCCTTGAGCACAAGCTCAGCAGCCGCCAAGCCCGGCAGCGTGGCGAGGCCCTGCTGGCCTGGCTTCAGGAGAACGCCATCGCCAGCAGCGCAGCGATCGCCGTCTGAAGCCCGTTCACCAGCTCGTTACTGAGCCAGCCCCAACGCTGTTGGAAGCTGGCTCCGATCAGGCTTTCGATCAAGGTGGCCCCCAGTCCAACCAGGGTCACAAGCAGCCAGGCGCCGCTGCCAGCCAGCAGCCCCAGGGCCAGCATCAGGGCCGCCATCAGCGCACTGCCCGCCAGGCTGGCGGCGGTGCCCTCCAAGCTGATCGCCCCTTCCGTGCCGGGGGGCACCGGACGCAAGGTGGTGATCAGCAGCGTGTGGCGCCCCCAGCGCTTGCCGATTTCACTGCCGAATGTGTCGGCCAACTTGGCGGCGAAGCTGGCAGCAAAACCAACCAGCAGCAGCGGCGCCGCTGCTGGCGCCAGGGCGGCGGCGCCAGCCAGTAGGGCACCAGTAGCGGCCGAACCCCAAACGTTCTCCGGCCCTCGCAACCCGCCCCGCGCCTCCGCCAATCCCCGCGCCTGCTTGGTGCGAAAGCCCAGGCGCGTCACCAGGGAGCCCAGAGCCAGATAGATCACCACCGCCAGCCAGCCCCGCAGGCCGAGGCAACCCCACAGCAAGCTGCCGAGGATGCCCGCATGCACCCAGCCAGCGCGGGTGAGCAGGGGCAGGCGCTGGGCAAGGAAGATCAGCACCGCATTGAGGGCCACGGCCAGGAGCCAGTGGCTCCAGGTCTGGGGGGCGACGAGTGCAGGGGAGAGCAGGGCCGGCACTACAAGGTCCTGGGCAGACATCAGCACAGGGCAGCAGCGGCGCCAACAAAGTGTGTTGCACAGCGTGGCAGCAGCGTCAGAGGGCAGCGCAGCAACGGATAATCCCCATTACGACGCTGCTGCCGTGATGGTGTTCAACCGCAAGGCCTCCTTCTTCTTAGATCTAGGCAGCGAAGGGGCCACACCAGCGCAGGTGGCGATCGCCGAGGCCAAGCCCGATCCCAGCGAACCGGAAGCCAGCCAAGCGGCAACTTTCCAAATAGGAATTGGCTCGTCCACTCCAGATGCTGCTGATGCAGCAACACCAGCGAGCCCAGCTCCAGCAGGCACTGCACCCACCACTGCTGAAGCGATCGCTGCCGAATTACGGGCCGCCCAGGAGGCCCTGCCCCCACCCAGCAACGTCACCTTCGCCCCCGACTGCCTCAACCCCACCAACGCCCTGCCAAGCCGCCGTCGCCTAGCCGGCGCAAACCTGGCTGGTTATAAGGCGATGGCCTCTGGCATGTTCCGCAACTAACTCAGCTGGGCACGCCAGTGGCTGAGCAGCCCTGCTGCCGACACTGCAGCGGTGCTGCAACGCAAGATCGTGGTGCCCAAGCTCACGGCTTGCCAGCCGTGGGCCAGCGCCAAGGCTTCCTCCCCTGGAGTCCAGCCCCCCTCCGGGCCAATCGCCACAGTGAGCGGCTCGCTGGCACCAGGAGGTTCTCCTAAGCGCTCCAGCGCCTGGGCTAGCAGGGCCAGGCCCGGCCGTCTGGCGGTGCACAGCAGCCCCCGGCCTGAACCACCGGGAGGCCTGGCCCCCAGCAGCTCGGCAGCTGGCCGCAGCGTTTCCAGCTGGGGTTGCCACAGGCGCTCACACTGCTCCACCGCCTCCCGCAGGATCGCCTCTGCTCGCTCCGGCTTCAGGGAGTCGGCGGCAACGCTGCGCTGTGCCTGTAGAGGGGTGAACCGATCCACACCAAGTTCACAGGCCATGCGCAACAACACGTCGGCATCGCGCTTTGGCAGGGCCACCGCCAGCTGCAGTGGCGGCGCCGGTGGAGGCTCAAACGCCAGGGGGGAGCTGCGGGGCTGCTCCAGCAGAGCCTGATCGGCAGGACCCAACAGGGCAGTCCAGAGACTGCCTGCCCCATCCACCACCGCAAAGCGATCACCGGGGCGCAAGCGCAGCACCCGGCTGAGGTAATGGAGCTCCTGGCGATCCAGCTCCAGCTCAGCGCCAGCAGAGGGGCCGGCGGGCAAGCGACCGGGGGTAATTAGCAGACGGCGCAGATCCCGAGTCACGCTGCTTCCTAGTCGCGGGACTGGGGGTCTTCGTAATCTTCGCCAGCTTCACCATCGTCTTCGTCGTTGTCATCTTCATCGTTGTCGTCTTCGTCGTTGTCTTCATCCTCAAGCTCATCGAGGCCAGGGAACAGGGCATCGGGTTGCTCCTCGATCGGCCAGTCGTCGTTGAGGCCACCAATCAGCAACTCCTCAATTTCGAGCACGTCGTTGTTGAGCTGGCCCAAGGCATTGATCAACACGTCGAGAGCGAAGGCATCACTGGTGCCGAGATCCACCCAGCAGCGCGCCCACTCCTCCTGATATTCCATAGGGCCCATGTTGTGCATCAGGGCTGGCAGGGCGCCGGCAGCAGCCTCGTGGCTGTAGTCCATCCAGCCCAGCTCCGCTCCCTCCTCGTGGGCCTGGAGGTTTTCGGCGTTGAAGCCCCCCAACTTGCCCAGGTAAAACCAACTATCGAAGGCGGTTTCCAAGTAGCCGCGCTCACCCGAACCCACCGGGTGGGGGAAACGCATCCAGATCCAGCAGTTGAAGGGATTGAATTCGCGGAAACGCACCTCCATGGCGGATTGGCTGCAACAGAGAACTGGCTCAATCAAACACGCCCACCGGCATGCTGGGGGGATGCTTGAGCTCCGCAACGTCAGCTACCAACCGGCCACGGCGGTGGCACCGGTGCTCTGCGGCGTCAGCCTCACCCTGGCCGTGGGCCGCGCTTCCCTGGTGGCCGGCCGCAGTGGCAGTGGCAAAACCACCCTGCTGGAGGTGATCAGCGGCTTGGCCGAGCCCTCTAGCGGCCAGGTGCTGTGGGAAGGCGAGCGGCTCAATGGTCGCCAGCTGCGCTGGCTATGCGGCCTGGTGTTTCAGTTTCCGGAGCGCCATTTCCTCGGCCTCAGCGTGGGGCAGGAGCTGAAGCTCGGTCACCGCCGGCTCACAGCAGAAGAGGCCCAGGCAGCCCTGCAGCTGGTGGGTATGGAAGGGTTGTCATTGCAGCAGGCGCCGGAGCAGCTCAGCGGCGGCCAGCAAAGGCGCCTGGCCCTGGCAGTGCAGCTGCTGCGCAACCCCCGGGTGCTGCTGCTGGATGAACCCACCGCAGGCCTCGACTGGGCCGTTCGTGGCGAAATCCTTGAGCTATTGGCGGTCCTCTCCCAGGAGCGGGCCGTGCTGGTGGTCACCCACGAGCCGGAGCTATTTCGCGGCGTGATCGATGGTGGCTGGCGACTGGAGCAGGGCCAGCTGGAACCCCTCGGCGCGCTGCCTACGATGGCCCCAACGATGGCCACACCCCAGGAAAACCAGCCTTGAGCGACCAACTTCTCCGGGCCACAGCCGCCGGCGGCGGCATCCGCATGGTGGCGGTCAGCACCACCCAGGCCAGCCGCACCGCCAGGGAGCGCCACCAGCTCTCTTTTCTCGCCAGTGCCCTGCTGGGCCGCGCCATGACGGCTGGGCTGCTGCTGGCCAGCTCGATGAAGGTGGCCCACGGCCGCGTCAACCTGCGCATTGCCTCCGATGGCCCCCTGAAGGGCCTGATGGTGGATGCGGGCCGCAACGGCACTGTGCGCGGCCATGTGGGCTATCCGGGCTTGGAGCTCGAGCTGCTTAAAGATCCAGAAGGCCTGGCCCACTTTGACTTCAAAACCGCCTGCGGCACCGGCTATCTGCACGTGGTGCGAGATCTGGGTGAAGGCGAGCCCTTCAGCTCAACGGTGGAGCTGGTGAGCGGCGGCATCGGCGAAGACCTGGCTTCCTATCTGCTGCACTCCGAGCAGACCCCTTCAGCGGTATTCGTGGGCGAGCAGCTCGACAAGAGTGGTGTGGTTTGCAGTGGCGGCGTGCTGGTGCAGGTGATGCCAAAGGCCGCCCGCGAACCAGCCCTAGTGGCCCTTCTCGAGGAGCGCTGCCGCGAGGTGAAGCACTTCAGCCAACGACTAGCCGAGTGCGAAGGCCAGCTACACAACCTGCTCGAAGATATTTTCCCAGACCTCGATCCCCAGCCCCTGGAAGATGCTGAGGCCTGTACGCCGGTGCGGTTCCACTGCCCCTGCAGCCGGGAGCGCAGCGTCAGCGCCCTGAAACTGCTTGGCCACGTCGAACTCAACTCAATTTTAGTAGAAGACGGCCATGCCGAACTTATCTGCCACTTCTGTAATGAGATCTACACGGTTGGGTCAGCAGAACTTAGCGAACTAATCGCAGAGTTCGCTCCTGGCATGTAGGTAGCAATGCCTGAGCTGTTCCAATAATCAAACAATTAGCTGGTTAAGTCATTAACCAAATCAACCAATCAGCAGGGCCCCAAGCAACAACAGCAGCAGAGCCGGCAGGCTTTGCACTTGGGTAAGGCTCAATGGCAACCCAAGCGGCAAGGTGCTGGAGAGAGCACCGGCCAAAATCGCACCCACCAGCAATCCGGCGCAGAGAAGGGCGAAGCCCCAGCCCACCGCAGCCAGGAAGCGGCGGTTACGCCACTGCAGGTTGATAACTACCATTGCGGTAGCAAAGGCCAGCACCAGATCCGGGGGGAAGCCTGGAGCGAGCAGCAGTAGGAGCAGTAGAGCCCCAGATGTGGCCAGGGGGAACCAGAGCTCCCGACCAGTGGCTAGAGCCAAGCCAGGAAGCCTGAGCTGGGGAGCGGAAACCCTGGGCAACTGAAGCTGAGGCAGGGCCGGTACTGCCAGCTTGGGCGGCGGCGGCGCCAGTTGCTCCCGCTGGGAGGCGGACTTAGCCGCGCTACTCACGCGACCCTGCTGACGCTCTTTGAGGCGCTCCATTAAGACAGCGTCGTAGGCAGCCTCGATCCGCGAGCGCGCCATGGTGTCGTCACCCACCTCGTCGAGCCGGGCCAATTTGGCGGCCTGAACCTCGTCGAAGCCAGCATCAGCAGGCACGCCCAGCAGCTCGTAAGGGCCAGAGGGGTCGGCAGCCGGTGATGGCTGGTCGGAGCGTTGGGTCATGACAAGCCGCGGAACGGCACAGGGGGGATCACAAAACGTTCCCTAGAGGTCAGCGTATCGAGGCCTGACTAAAACAGGGGCTCACTAGAGAGAAATCCAGACTCGAGTTGCAGTCGGCGTCTGCAGCTCTCTGCTTCCTCAGCCCCGAGTCGCTTGCGGTGCTTGAGCAGGGGAAGCTGGGGTGGCAAGTGGCTACCTTCCCGCATCTCAACCGTGGTCGCACCAATAGGTCCCTGGGCGGGCAGGAAACTCACGTAATCGCAGCCCCCGTCTGGGCGGGGACGCACCAGCCAAAGAGGCTTGGGCATCACTGTGATGGTTCGTTACCTAACAGTCTGGCGCGCCCGCTCCCCCGCCGTGAGAGTTCCCCTGCCATGAAGCCCATGACATGGGAAAGCGCTCAATTTTCATAAACCACAGGAAACCAGCGCCTCAAAGCCCGCGAGACGTAAACCAGGCCCACCAAAACAGGAACCTCGATCAGGGGGCCAACGACCCCGGCCAGAGCCTGCTGGGAAGTGACACCCCAAACACTGATACTGACGGCAATTGCCAGCTCAAAGTTGTTGCCAGCAGCAGTGAAGGCGAGCGAAGAGGTGCGGCGATAGTCGAGGCCACTACAGCGGCCAACGACAAAGGCCAGGCTCCACATCAGAACGAAATAAATGAACAGTGGAATGGCTATCCACAACACCTGAAGCGGATCAGATGTAATGGCCTGACCCTGCAAAGCGAACATCACCACAATCGTGAACAGCAGGCCATAAAGGGCCCAGGGAGCAAGCCGTGGCAAAAAGGTTTTTTCATACCAGCGCACACCTTTGGTTCGCACGCCAATGCGTCGGGTAAGGAAGCCTGCAAGCAAAGGGACTCCCAAAAAAATCATCACTGCCTTGGCAATCTCCCAAAGCGAGAAATTCACCACCTCACTGTTAAGACCAAGCCAGCCCGGCAGGATCTGAAGATAAAAGCTGCCAAGCAGGGCGTAAGCGAGCACCTGAATAACGGAATTTATGGCCACAAGCAAAGCAGCCGCTTCCCGATCGCCCCCAGCCAGATCAATCCAGATCAACACCATCGCAATGCACGGGGCAATACCAATCAGGATCAAGCCAGTACGGAATTCGGGCTGATCAGGTAAAAACAGCCAAGCCAGGCAGAACATCAGCAAGGGTCCCAAACCCCAAACCAAACCAAGCGCAAGCCCCAGCAGCTTGCGGTCGCTGGCCACCCGCGCTAATTCCCCGTAGCGAACCTTGGCCAGCACCGGATACAGCATCATCAATAGACCCAGCGCAATCGGCAGGGAGGTGTGGCCTACCTGCACGGTGCCAAGCAGCGACTGAAGACCAGGCAATAGGCGACCAAGCAACAGACCGCTCGCCATTGCCAAAAGGATCCACAACGGCAAAAGCCGATCAAGCAAAGAAAGTCGAGCCAAAACGGGCTCTTGAGCAGGGGAGGTCATCGGCAAGAGGGGGCAGGAGTTGAGCATTTGGCAGCCAAATCCCCTAGCCAGCAGCGCAACTGCTCAATCGCATCGGTGCGCAGGCTGTAGTACACCCAGCGGCCCTCATCTCGTGCCTCAATCAACCCAGCCTCTCGCAAAACCTTGAGATGGAAAGAGAGCTTGGATTGGGCCAGGCCGAGCTCACTGGTGAGCTCACAAACACAGCGCTCACCAACCCCCAAGGCTTCAAGCACCTGGAGCCTGAGGGGATCGGCCATGGCCTTAAGCAGGGCCCGAGCCTTGGCGGGATCAAGCGCCACAGGGTGATCTAGAACACACATGCACCAATTTTAGTTGATCTATCAACTGATGTTGATTTAAGGTCTGGCGACCCATGCCGCCATTGTCGGCTCTGCGCCATGAAAATCGGCATCAACGGCTTTGGCCGCATCGGCCGCCTGGTGTTTAGGGCCCTGTGGGGCCGTCCCGGCATTGAGCTTGTCCACGTCAACGATTGCGGCGGTGATGCTCAAACCGCCGCCCACCTGCTCGCCTTCGACTCCGTTCATGGCCGCTGGCAACAGGCGGTGCAAGGAAATACGCGCGGCTTCTTCGTGGGCAGCCAGGCGGTGAGCTACACGCGCCAGAGCGATCCCACCGCCGTGCCCTGGAAGGAAGCTGGCGTGGAGATGGTGCTGGAGTGCAGCGGCAAGTTCAAAACACCGGAAACACTCCATCCCTACTTCGACCAGGTAGGCCTCAAGCGCGTGGTGGTGGCCTGCCCAGTGAAGGGTGAGATCGCCGGGGCCGAAGCCCTCAACGTTGTATTCGGCATCAATCACCACCTCTACGACCCCGAGCAGCACCGTTTGCTCACGGCGGCCTCCTGCACAACCAACTGCCTGGCACCGGTCGTGAAGGTGATTCACGAGGGCTTTGGCATCAAGCACGGCTCGATCACCACCCTCCACGACGTCACCAACACCCAGGTAGTGGTGGATGGCTTCAAAAGTGACCTGCGCCGGGCCCGCTCCTGCATGCAGAGCCTGATCCCCACCACCACGGGATCAGCCAAGGCGATTGGAATGATCTTTCCAGAGCTGCAAGGAAAACTAAACGGCCACGCCGTGCGGGTGCCACTGCTAAACGCCTCACTCACCGATGCGGTATTTGAATTAAGGCGCGAGGTGACAGTGGAGGAGGTAAACAGCGCCTTTGAGGTCGCTGCCAACGGAACACTGCGCGGCATTCTCGGCTACGAAACCAGGCCGCTGGTCTCAGTTGATTATGTAAATGATGATCGCAGCGCCATAGTCGATGCCGCTTCGACCATGGTCGTTAATGGCACCCAGCTCAAGGTGTACGCCTGGTATGACAACGAGTGGGGCTACAGCTCTCGCATGGCCGATCTGGTGAGCCATGTAGCCCTGATCGACGAGCGCTGAGCCAGAGCCATGAGCCGCGCCCTTTCAGCCCTGCAGCAATACATGATCGTGACGGCCAATTACTGGGCCTTCACCCTCACCGATGGCGCCCTGCGCATGCTCGTGGTGTTCCACTTCCACGAGCTTGGCTACAGCACCCTTGAAATCGCCTTTCTGTTTCTTTTTTATGAGTTTTTTGGCATCATCACCAATCTCTATGGCGGCTGGCTGGGAGCTCGCTTTGGTCTGCGGCTAACTCTCTGGTGCGGCACCTTAATGCAGGTGGCGGCACTACTGATGCTGATCCCAGTGGCTGAAGACTGGCCCAAATGGTGGAGCGTGGTCTATGTGATGGTGGCCCAGGCGATCAGCGGCATAGCCAAAGATCTCAACAAAATGAGTGCCAAGAGCGCCATTAAAACCGTGGTACCTGAAACTCCGGAAAACCACAGCAAGGGAGAGGGTCAACTTTTTAAGTGGGTAGCGATTCTCACCGGCTCCAAAAATGCCCTCAAAGGTGTGGGCTTCTTTCTTGGCGGAGTGTTGCTCACCACAATCGGCTTCAATCTCGCGGTGGCAGCAATGGCGGCCGGATTGTTTTTGGCTTTCCTAGTGACCCTGGTGCTGCCTGCAGAAATCGGCAAGATGAAACAGAAGCCTGGCTTCACAGCGCTGTTTTCCAAGAGCCGCGGCATCAACGTGTTGTCGCTGGCTCGCTTCTTCCTATTTGGTGCTCGAGACGTATGGTTTGTGGTGGCCCTACCCGTATTTCTACAGAGCGCCCTGGGGTGGCGCTCCTGGGAAGTAGGCGGCTTCATGGGCCTGTGGGTGATCTGCTACGGAATCGTGCAGGGGTCGGCCCCGGCCCTGCGCAGGGCCTGGGGCCAGAGCGCACCTCCAGGAGTAGCAGCAGTGCAGTTTTGGAGTGCGGTCCTCACCGCTATTCCAGCCCTGATTGCAATTGCGTTGTGGCGAGAGGTTGGCCAGCCTGGGGTAGCAGTAGTGGGGGGATTGGCCGTATTTGGCGTGGTGTTTGCGATGAATTCATCAATTCACAGCTACATGGTGCTGGCATACACCGACACTGAATCTGTGAGCCTTAATGTGGGTTTCTATTACATGGCAAATGCAGCAGGTCGCCTACTCGGCACCGTGCTCTCCGGAACCCTATTTATGCTGGGAGGGCTTCAGACTTGCCTGTGGAGCTCGGCCATAATGGTTGCTCTAGCTGCCTTAGTGAGCACTCGCCTGCCAACGCCACCGCGGCAGCTTATAGAAACCAGCTAATTCTGAAGGCTACTGACCAGATTTATTAATTTTTCTCCAAAAGCCAGCGGATTAGCCACGCACCTTTTTCGGCACAAATATCAAACTAGGGCTAACAGCCTGGAGGCAAGGATGCAGCCCTTATATTCAGAAGAATAAACCCGGTGACTGCCAGGAAAGATGACGTCTCTGCTGCTGATCAGGCAGCCATGGCAAATGTAGCTGGTTGATGTTCGATTTCCGGGGGTGGTGGATTGATCCAGACCACTTCCGGTTGAC